>JAKLJM010000299.1 GCA_023151145.1 Bacteriovoracaceae bacterium
AAAGTCTCAATGGGACGACATTGAAACCTTAATCATTAACTTCCCTCCCCAAGGAAGTAAAAATCTCAATGAAGGTAGCCTACATCAATTTCTAGAAATTTTAACTCTAGAATTTCCTTCAACAAAAAGATTAATCTTTGTTAGTTCGACATCGGTCTTTGGCCCTGAACAAGGTCTTGTAAATGAAGAAAGTACTCCGCACCCTGAATCTATTGGGGGAATAGAGCTCTATCAAGCAGAACAAATGCTTTTAAACAATCACAAAAATCTCACCATAGTCCGTCCCGGTGGGCTCATCGGTGGCGAACGCCATCCCATCAAATACCTAGCAGGTAGATCGGACGTACCAGGTGGTTTTTCGCGTGTCCATTTAGTTTTTCGAGAAGACTTAATTGATTTAATTATTAATTTAATTTCACATCCTGATGCCGTTAGACATGCTCCCAAAATCATACACGCTTTTTCTCCTCTAAAATTAAACAAAGCGGATTATTACGAATCCATGGCGGTTAAGTTCGAATTAAAACCTCCTAAATTTACCAATGAAAAATTAGAGAACGATACAAAAATTGAAAGTTTATATTTTGAACAATTTCTTGAGCGAGCGCCAAAATCACCCATGTTTTTTGAATATGAATCAGAGAGTGATGTTTTAAAATAAAAACGCCAGCAAGTTTGCTGGCGTTTTTTTAAAGTCTATTTACCAATAAATTCTTGTCCCGTTAAATACGGTCTTAAAGCTTTTGGAATACGAATTTTTCCATCCGCCATTTGATGATTCTCTAAGAAGGGAACCAAGATTCTTGGAGTGGCGATAGCGGTATTGTTCAGGGTGTGAACATATTGTACCTTCCCTTCATTGTCGCGGTAACGAACATTAGTTCTTCTTGCTTGCCAGTCGTGTAATGAAGAGCATGAGTGAGTTTCACGATATTTTTGTTCACTTGGAACCCAAGCCTCAACATCATACATACGCACTTTCCCCGCCCCCATATCACCAGTACAGCACTCAACAATACGATATGGTAATTCTAAATCTTTAACAATTTCCTCAGATGTTTCTAATAAAATCTGATGCCATCTTTCAGATTCAGTTGGATCATTTTTACAAAGAATGTACTGCTCAACTTTCATAAACTGGTGAACGCGAATAAGTCCTCTCACGTCACGGCCATAAGAGCCAGCTTCGCTTCTAAAACAAGGTGAATAACCAGCATAAAGAAGTGGCAGATCAGATTCTTTTAACATCTCACCTGCATGAAGTGAGTTAATTTGCACTTCAGCAGTTCCTGCTAAATAAACATTTTGTTCAGGAATAAAATAAGCTTGATCGCGCCCATTTGGAAAATGTCCTGTTCCATACAAAGCTTCCTCACGAGCAAAAGCCGGAACAGACACCAGAGTAAAACCTTTACTCATTAATTTATCCATGGCCATTCTGTGCATAGCGAGTTCAACTAGCACCATTTCATTTTTAAGCGAGTATGAACGAGAACCAGATACTTTAGCGATTCTTTCAAAATCGGCCCAATTGTTTTTTTCTAAAAGCTGAACATGGTCAAGTGGAGTGAAGTCAAACTTTGGAAGTTCTCCCCATTTTTTCACTTCTACGTTATCTCCATCATCTTTTCCAATCGGCGCTTTTGGCGATGGAATTTGAGGAACCAAATACATAAGGTCTGTAAGTTCTTTTTCAATTTTTTCAATTTGCGGTTTAATTATTTTTACTTTTTCATCGAGTGCTTTAGACTCTTGAATTAAGCTTGGACGCTCTTCAGCTGATGCTTTTGGAATCTTAGCGGTTAGTGCATTTTTACTGGTTAAATGGGCCTGTTCCTCTTGGCGCAATTGCACAATTTCTTTATCTAAACGAAGAATCTCATCTAAATTAAGATTGATATTCTTCAATGAGCACGCTTTTTTCACAACGTCTGAATTTTCTCTGATAAATTTAATATCCAGCATGACTTTCCCTTGGTAAAATAGACAAATATACCGAACAATTATCTAGTATTTTCTAAGTATTTTCTAGGTATATTCGTAAAATTTCTTAACTAGGAACACCGTATGGCAAAATGCAAATTCTGCAACAAAGAGATCACTTGGCTAAAAGACGGAAGACGCTCTAAGCCGATTGATTCTGACGGAGGGGTTCATTCGTGTGATGAGATGAAAAATTCCCTGAATTCTATGAAAAAAATTGAGCGCACTGATATTGATCCCGATATTCTTAAGGAATACGAAAACGCCATTAATAACAAGAAATAGCACTCGCTCCTAATTTTCGCTTCATTATCCGTTATGCTTCACCAGTTCTTCGTAACTAAAAGCTGGTCTTTCTTGAAAAGACTTGGATCTAATCGGACATGGTTCAAAATCGCAATTCGCACAATATTTTTGGCGACATGGATCAAGATGAATGTGAAATTCCCCCGATGTGTCATAATCGGTTAAAACATCGCGCTCAAATTCTTCGCTAAACTCGTGAGCTTTTTCAACTGACCAGAACTCAGGAATAACCATATGGCAGTCAATGTGATGATGGCGACCTGATCTGATAATACGAGTAAAATGAATTTGAATAACTCCACTTCTGTAGTGTTTTTCAAAGAGTTCAGAAAGTTTCATCAGTAGTTCACGATCCTGGGCATCGACCAAGATTTCAATGGATGAAAGGAAAATCTTTAATCCTGTATACATCAGATAACCGCCAAAAAAGAGGGCAATGATGGGATCGAGCACAGGAATCTCTGTTATTTTAACCAGCAATAAGCCAAGTAATACACCTATGGAAGTCAGCATATCCGAAAATAAATGCGCCCCTGTGGCCTTCAGCGACTCTGAATGCAGCTCTCTACCTTTCTTTAGTACCCACAGTCCGTAAGCACCATTAACAACACCTGCAAAAAATACTAAAAAAGCCCCAGTATCAATATCTTGAACATCTTTACGTTCCAAAAAAATATTGGTGAAAGAATCCACTAAAATCATAATACCAGCAAAAGCGATGGCCCCACCTTCAAATGAAGCAGCTACAGATTCTACTTTTCCATGCCCATAGGGATGATCTTCGTCGGCCGGAAGTGAGGCGTACCAAATAACAAAAATGGTCAACGCTCCAGTCACCACATTGACAATACTTTCAAGTGCATCCGAATAAATGGCCAACGAGCCAGTTATGCGAAAAGCGTAAAATTTTAGAATTAATAAAATGACTCCCACTACCAAGGTTAACCTTGAAGTGCGATTTAAGAGCATTTGCTCTGAAGACAAAGGAGTATTTTGGGCGATTTTATTCATATGTCGCCCATCTTAATCAAAGAAAAAAAGAATAGAAATGAAAAAATGCAGAGAACTTTAAAAAAGCTCTTTTACCTGTTCAACCTTATGATCAATCAATTCTAATTTTTCATTTAAATACTCATCAAGATCTTCACTATAATCGTTGATCTCTTTTTGTCCCCTGACGACATCATTCCAACTTAACTTAAGTAATGACTCGTACATTTTCAACTTTTCTTCCTTTCGTTGAATTTCACGATTTAAGTTAGATTTTT
>JAKLJM010000300.1 GCA_023151145.1 Bacteriovoracaceae bacterium
TCCTATATTTTTTTGAACTGAATCTGTATTATTAACATCATTTAATTTAATTACGGCAATATCAACTTGATCGGTATCTAAAACAGTTTGAGTCACTGATAAAGGAAGATAAATAAACTGGGCGTCGATTTCATCAATTCCAGCTGAAAAAATTCCGGTAACCGTCAAGTCCATTGCATTCATCACGCCATCAATGGTGTTAGTTAAAATGGTTACGTTATCCCCCTCTTTTAAGTTCAATTGTTTTGCCAGAAGTCTACCGACGATAGCCTCATTTACGTTTGGTCCAGTAAAAAATACGCCCGAGATCATTCTCACGGTACTAGAAAATTGTGGCTCACCTTCGATATCAACCCCAATCATCTTTGCACCAACTGACAGATCTCCATTTGAAACGAGTCCATAAAAACTTAAGCGCCCACTAATGGAATTAATATCTTTATTTTTGTCTTTAATAGATGAAATCTCAGATAAGGAGAACATCCTTTCAGCACGCCCCTCTTTACCTGGTGACCAGTATTTTTCTTTTGCAATCTGAACATGTCCAAATTGATTTTCAGCTGCAATGACTTTTAGGGCAGACAATGAATAATCTGAAAAACCACGAAAAATAATAATAGCAAGTACTGCACCCGCAATCATAAAAATCGAAAGCGCACTTCTGAGTCGATGGCGAATGATGTTCCTTAAAGCTAATCTCCATCTCATAAACGCTTCTCCTCAATTATTTTTCCATCTGCAATTTTAATTACTCTTTTGGTTTGTGAAATAATGTCATTATCGTGACTGCATAGTAGAACAGTAATATGTAATTCTCTTTGTAGTTGCACTAATAAATCAAAAACTTCTTGAGATGTTTTTGAATCAAGGTTAGCCGTCGGCTCATCTGCTAAAATGATCGAAGGATTTTTAACAATCGCTCTAGCTATCGCCACTCTTTGTCTTTGCCCTCCACTCATCTGAGAAGGCTTATGATTTTTCACTAAATCTAATCCAACTTTACGAAGAGCTTCTTCCGCCATTTTCCTGCGCTCAATGGCATCTAGCCCCATCAACATCAATGGATATTCGACATTCTCCAAGGCAGATAGCATTGGTAATAAATTGAATGTTTGAAATATGAAGCCAATTTCCTTGGCGCGAATTTCCGATAAGGAATCGTCATCAAGGCTTGAAATTTTATGATCCTTAATTATCAACTCTCCCCGAGTCGGTCGATCAATTAAACCTGCCACATTTAACAACGTTGTTTTACCACTTCCCGACTTTCCAGAAATTCCCAAGAACTCACCTTTGTGAATTTCTAAACTCACCCCATCTAGTGCTTTAAAATCAATCCCTTCAGATTTGTATTTTTTATGTACATCCGTAAATCGAATTATGACATCGTTATTCATTTCAACCTTCCACATTAAAAACTAAAATAGTTTTTAAATTTAATAAAGACATTGTTATATTTTTTGAACCTTGAAGCGGAGCCAGCATCGTCACCAAAATAGAATTCAGTTCCAATACTAACATCAGTTCTGTCGTTGATATTCCAAACACTTTCAAACTGAGCACCATGACTTTTTTCCACTAATTCTGAAAAAAGGACAAACTCTAGTTTACCTAAATCAGTTAACTCTTTACTCATTTTCAATGACACTATGTTTTGGTTTTGTTTTCTGAAGCCTCCAGCAACTTCATGATCTAACCTGGACGTAGCTAATACACCAAAGAAAGAATAACCATCATAACTAGGAGTATCCAAACTAATGACAAGATCTGAACTGTTTACTCTCTGGTTTCCAATCCCTGTTTGGGTAAAGAAATTTATTTGTTTATTCTTATGAGCAACTAAATCTGCTCGTAAAACATAATCTCCCAACGTGGTTGAAAAAGAAAATCCCGTGCTATTAACTCGAGAGTGGTTCTCTTTAAACGTAACCAAAGTGTTGGCATTATATTGAGCAATTGTATAATAAGGAGTTCTATCTAAATAACTATAAGAGAAAAGAGAAAAATCCATTCCGCTTAAAGTTGTTGATAATCGAGCGCCACCTTCATGTTTTTCAAACCACGAATTTTCATCTTCAACCAATTCCAATCTTTCATTTTTAAAAACAGAACGAAAAAACAATCCCAATGGATAATTTTTTGAATATTCAGCTTTGGGCCCATAAACTAATTGAGTGGTAAGCCACTCTGAAAAAATTTTAATTTGTATCAATGGAATCGGACGTCTTGATTCATCAACTTCACTTAATAAGGTGGCATTTAAGTTCTTAGGAGTAATAAAATCAGCGAAATTAAATCCAAAAGCTTCGCCCCAAACAAGTTCTTGGTAACCCATTTGGAAAATCGTTTTTTCGCCTTTGTATCTTAAATAGGTTTCTCCAAAATAAAGATCAAAAGATTGATTCTTATTTTTAAGTGCTAATTGATCATTATAATCTAATGCTAATGAACTAAACTCTGAACGAGCCTCAAGTTTAGTAGCAAAACCATTTTGAAAATCAGTGTTTTCATACAAACGAAAATGCCCACTCGTCGACATTGATTCATTAGCATTTTCTGGTAAATATTTTTCTTTAATACTAAAAAACCCACCATAGCTGGAAGCTTCTGTATGGTTTAACAATATATTTAAAAAGAAGACTAACAACATTTTCTAAAACTCTAAGCTATCTTTATTGAACATAGATTCACTTAAAGACTCTTTTTTATAGTTATCAAAAACAAGAACTGATTCTTTTTCTTTTTGGATATAATCCTGAATAACCATCTTCGTTGCGCGCATTTCCCCTTGAATTTTTTTATAATCTAAAAAACGAGCACGCTTTAGCGGTTTACCAGATAAAGCAAAAAATACTGCTTCTTGAGGTGAGAAATCTTTTTCTAAGAGTGAGTATTCAATTCTTCCATAGGTAACTTTTTTATTTTTTGCCGTAAGCTCTAGCTTTACCACCTTTCCACTAGCAGAATTTTCTGTTGCTAAAACTTTCGCATCGTAATCTTCAGCATAATTAGTTTTAGCAATATCTCCATTACTTACTTCACCTGTGAGTTTTTGCTCCAGAGATATTCTAATTGGTTTTTTGATATTCGGAGTGAATAACCAAATATCATATTCTTTCATCAGCATCTTTCTCCCTTTGCTTTTTTCGGGTTCGAGTTGCTCTGTTAAAGTATTGTTCACATTTTTGAAATATACTTTAAACAATTCTTTCTTTTCAGTTTTAGTATTTGTAACCTGAACAGTAAAAGTATGCTCGGTGTTCCCCAATCCTCTTTTGAGGTCAGCTCTTCTAACCATCTCAAGCGCTTCGAGCGCCAAAACGTTTAACGAACAAAAAAAGAAACAAGCGGAAACCAGAATTTTCTTCATATTACATCCTAAAAATTAATCATTTATCTTATTTTAAGGTTGAACGTGGAATACTTAAATAGCGTAAAAATGCCCATCTGCTGATTGATTTAAGTCTTTAAGCTTTAATAGTTGACTAAAATATTTTATTTGGATTGATCAAGATAGAAACGAGCCGTTTGTTGGAAATAGTCTTCTTTGAT
>JAKLJM010000301.1 GCA_023151145.1 Bacteriovoracaceae bacterium
AATCCATAGGAAGAAGAAGACCCACTTTCGTTGTTTCTCATTCTTAAAAATAATAACAAACTAGAATTCTTGAGCGTCTCCATACTTGATTGAGCGAAATATTTTTCTGCACCAATGGATAGATCTAAAGTCGTATTTGTGGTTTCTGTAGAATCTGAATTCGCATCATTTTGAGTTCCTGATAAGGAGCTTAAATAAAAACTAGAATACACTTCCCAGTTTCTCACTGCAGAAGTTGAATAACTCATCGGTTCGTCAGTAAAAATATTTTTCGTCGATGTATTAGATGAAGAATTGCCTTTAGTCTTTTTGGCAGCATTGGTCTCGATATCCATAGATTTATCAACACCTAATTCTTTAAGTTCATCTTTATCAATATCTGATAAGTCTTTTGGTAAATCATCGGCCCCTTCAGCTAGAGGAATTGAAATTCTATCAGCACCAGCTTCCACACCTTCATCCTTCATACTTTTTGAAGGATCATCTGTTAATTTAACAGGTGTTGAAATTTTTAAATTTAAGACTTTTCCTTCTGAAACTTCGTTAGGATCAACAATTCTATAAATTGACCAGATCGTACGAGAGGGTGAAGCTTTAACTACAACTCCTCGAGCAATTACTCCTTGAGTAATAAAAAACTTTGCATGATCTCCCACCACTAATCCGTCTTCCGTTCCGCGATTGACGAGAACTGTTTTTTTAGAGTTTGAGACTCTCAAAAATCGCATCGTTAATTTCTCATCCAAATCTAGCGCCCAAGAACTCATTGAGCATAGAGCTAACCCCGTCACTAGCGAGGCACTGAGAAGAAAGTTCATTTTTGTTTTCTTAGTCATGAATTCACCAAAAATAAAAAGGTCTTTAATAATATAAATGTAAACCAAAATAATATTTCATTGAGTTAACTGAAAATTTTCCATAAGCTTCACTCACATCTAAAACTTCCCCAGCGGAATAATTCACTCGTTCATACATCGCTCCAAAGGCCAGGGCTGCCCCAATATTAGCAGTATCTCGAGTGAGATCTCCAGCGCGAAAACGATATTTAATTCCACCACTAAGGGTTGGCAAAGTGACCAACTGATAACTAATTGTTCGATTTAAATCTGCAGCAATGGCTTCCCCTTGCCCTAATTTCATTCCAACACCCACGTGCCCAATAAATTTATTTAAAGTCAGTGGATTATTTAAGAAATAATAATTTAAACTTGTACCTGCAAATAACTCTTTTGATTCAGCATTGGTTTCATCACTTAAAGCAAAATGACTGACCGAAGATTCTCCATAAAAATCCATGGACCAATTGACGTAGTCTGGATTTATACGAGAAAAATGCAAATTATATCCCACCGCCATGGCGTAATTAAATCGCTGAAAATTTGGGTCAACTTCAACCGTATTACGATTTGCGCCACCATAGAAACGTAGCCACATTTCATGCCCTTCAAGTTCACTTAAAGCTCTTTCTCTTCGTTCGTATTCAGCAGCAATACCATTCTGAACAAAATAACGGCGTAGCACTTTATCGTCCATGTCTTGGGACCAGAGGGCCTTATCTCTTTGCATTTTTTTAAGTGCACGATTGGAAATCATCGACTCGTCGAATTTGGCTTCTTTTTCTTGATCGTAGACTGAAATTGTAGAAATTTTATTTCGAATATCTTTCATTTCAGGAATTTTTTCTTGGTCTTTATAAAAATCATCCATACCATATTTAGTTCGGCTCTGATTTTTAGCATAGAGATCAGCTTGTGCTTTAGAAATCTCTTTTTCTGTTTCTTTTTTTACAATATCAGGATCCTTCCCTTTTAATTCTGGAGCATAAAGTTCAGTTAATTCCTCTTTGTGTTCAGCTGAATAAGTGGTGGCAGATTTTTTGATAAGAAAATCATTTTTCACCACTTCAACGTCGGCGCGTTTTAATTTTTTCTCTTCAAAAGTTTGGTCTTTGAGTGCACTATAGCTATGATCTTGACGAAGATTGTCTGGGATTTCGGTCGTTTCTAAGAGTTCATTATTTTCTAGATCTAAAAAATCTCGCTGATCATTGGAGCGGTCTAGTAAGCGAATTTTATTTTTTACATCTAGTTCGCGGCCATTTAGTCCCATTCTTGATCGAATTATTCCGACTTCTGTTAGTCCCACTTTAGCTCCCTCGGGTAGCGGAGACTGTAAAATTTGCCAATAAGAGTATTTGGGAAATACTTTCACCAATTCTGCTTCAGCAATTTTTTTTGACTTGGGAAATCTTTTGTCACCAGTTTGACGAAAAAGATGGGCGTGTTCACCTTCGACATAACCGTCAAGTGAGCCCACATTAAGAACGATGGTTTCCCGTTGGAGTTCGCGGTTTAGACCAATCTCGCGCACCGCAACAAAGTCAATAGCACTAACATCTGACACCAATTGGGAAAATGCCAATGAAAAGAGTGTGATTTTTATCAATTGCTTCATAGAGAAAATCATAACACGTCTTCCTAAAAACAGAGTATTATGTCAGGAGGAGGAACGTTTTTCCCGTTCATCCGCAAAGTATGCGGGCATTTACTTGCAAGGCTAGCTACAATTAGATAAAATCCGCTAGATTCAAATAATTAGCGCTGTTGGAGAACTCATGAGCAGAAAGAAAATTAAAAAAATTTACAAATATGAATGTACGATGTCAGGTGAAACATTCAAAACAACGGCAGAAGCAAAACATCCAGATGAATTAGTTTCTGTAAAAGCCTACTACGAACTTCATCCAGATAAAGACGATCGTCCACAAGATGTAAAAATCCGTATTAAACAAGACGATGAAGCTCTAGCAAGCCTTGCAGCTTTAGGAACTCCCACTCAAAACTAATTTTACAATATTTCAAAAGGTAGAGTTATGACTTTAAGAAATGTAATTATTGTAGGCTCAGGCCCTGCAGGTTATACTGCGGCCATTTATTCCTCTCGTGCCAACTTAGAACCTCTTATGATTGAAGGTCATGAGCCAGGTGGACAATTAACCACAACTACTGACGTTGAAAACTTTCCTGGTTTTCCGGAAGGAGTGATGGGTCCAGATTTAATGAGCAATATGAAAGCGCAAGCTGCTCGTTTTGGAACTCAATTTTTATCAACAAAAGTATCTGCTCTCGATCTTTCTAAACGTCCTTTCAAAGTGACGTTAGAAAATGGTGAAGAATATTTTGCCAAAGCACTCATCATTTCTACTGGTGCCTCAGCAAAATACTTAGGCTTACCAAACGAAAAATCCCTGATCGGTCGCGGTGTATCGGCTTGTGCCACTTGTGATGGATTCTTCTATCGCGGCAAACAAGTTTATGTTGTGGGTGGTGGCGACACTGCTTTAGAAGAAGCAACATTCCTTACTCGTTTCGCTGAAAAAGTGACTCTACTTCATCGTCGTGATTCATTTAGGGCTTCAAAGCCAATGCAGAAAAAAGTTTTTGATAATCCAAAAATAGAAGTTGTATGGAACACGGCCGTTGATGAAATTCTTGCCAACGATGGCGGAGTGTACGGCCTTAAATTAAAAAATACTCAATC
>JAKLJM010000302.1 GCA_023151145.1 Bacteriovoracaceae bacterium
GGATTCTTTAATAAGGCGAAAGTGTGTGAATTCCGGCACAAGTTCTTTAATCATATAAACAACGCTGGCGGGTTCAACTGATTTTAGGCTTAAGAGTTTTTCTAAATTGTTATCAAAACTTGTTTCTAAGTCGCGAAACTTAGCCTTTCTAATTTTTCCGTGCATGGTGAGTTCATAAGCTTCTTTGTCCGAGAATAGTTCTTCATAAAGTTTTTCACCTGGACGAAGGCCAGAGAAGACGATGTTGATATCGCGTCCTTCAACAAAGCCTGCAAGACGAATCATCTCGCGAGCGAGATCCACAATTTTAACCGGTTCTCCCATATCAAGAACGAAAATTTCTCCACCTGCTCCCATAGAACCAGCTTGTAAAACGAGCTGACAAGCCTCTGGAATCGACATGAAATAACGAATGATGTCTGGGTGAGTGACGGTGATGTCTTTTCTTTCTTCGATTTGGCGACGAAAGAGTGGGATAACAGAGCCATTGCTTCCAAGCACATTTCCAAAACGCACCGACATAAACTTTGTCGGATTGCCATTGGCCTTGGCGAAATTTGAGATATCAGTAATCACCATCTCCGCTATGCGTTTTGATGCCCCCATGACATTGGTTGGGTTCACCGCTTTATCTGTTGAAATCATAATAAATTTACGAGCCTCATACTTTAAGGCCATATTTGCTACGACTTTTGTTCCGTGTACGTTGGTTTCAATCGCTTCAAGAGGATTGTATTCCATCATTGGCACATGTTTATAAGCAGCAGCGTGAAAAACAATTTCAGGTTTAAACTCACGGAACGTCTCTTCTACTTTAGCTGCATTTCGAACGTCTAAAATTTTTGGGAAATAAGTCACGTTTGGATAGGCTTCCTTAAATTTCAGTTCGAGCTCATACATGAAAAGCTCACAATAGTCGGCAATCACAAGAAGTTTGGGGTTAAACTTTGCAATTTGCATACAAAGCTCACTTCCTATTGATCCACCAGCTCCTGTAACAAGGATCACTCGATTTTCAATCATTGCCATGAGGTGATCGGTGTCGAGCTTAACTTGCTCTCTTCCGAGAAGATCTTCAATTTTAAGATTTCTAAGAAGAGAAATTTCAACTTGTGAAGAAAGGAGTTGGTCCATTTTTGGAAGAATTTTAATTTCGGCGCCGGTTTCCTTACAAAAGCAGGCAATTCTTTTAACGTCGTCACCTGAGGCTGAAGGTATGGCAATAAAAATTTTCTCCACATTTAATTCCTTCGAAAGAGTTGGAATTAGTGATGGGTCACCAAAAACTTTTACATTATGAATGAGAACATTTTTTTTAAATTTATCATCATCAACAAAACCTACTACTTTTAATTTTAGTGCAGGAGTTGAGTTGATATCTCTTAAGAGCTTTTCACCAGCGCGGCCGGCACCGACGATGAGAACGTTTTTCACACCAGGCTCTTGTCCGCCTAATACTTTTCTCATAGATGTCTGGTCTTTTAAAAAGCGATAGATAAATCTTCCGCCACCTAGACCAATAACTAATAAAAGAAATTGAATAAGAAACATTGAACGAGGTACGTTTTCAAGTCTGGTCATAAAAAAGCAGGCAACTAAGGAAAAGACCACAGCAAGTGCTGATGCCTTCACTACGCGAATAAGATCATACATTGACGAAAATCGCCACACGCCCTTATACAAACCATTTAAAACAAAACTTGCACCATGAATGAATAGAGCGACAAAAAAGAAACGGTTAAATTCTAAATTGTTCGCAAGGGGAATATTAAAAGAATCAAATCTTAAGGCCAGGGCTGCCCAAAAAGAAAAGCCAGCAATAAATAAGTCATACACAAAAGCTAAAAGAACTTTTGGGTTTTTAAAATATAACAAGTAATTCGCCATACAAATCCATCTGATTACGTTCGATAAGTTTACGACAAAAGCTTAATCCCAAGTCTTGTAAAAGTCATGTTAGTCTTCTCTTAATTTTATTTGATGACACAGTGAAAACATGCCATACTAAACTCCTATGAAATACAGACTACTTGACCTTTTTTTAGGAATCATTGCCTCCATCATTTTTTTTATACCTTTTTGGATCATTGTTATCTTAGTGAAACTAACAAGTCCGGGCCCCGCTATTCATTGGTCTAAGCGCATTGGGAAAAATAATCAGATCTTTTTAATGCCAAAGTTTCGCACAATGCGAATCGACACGCCGCAAGTTGCCACTCACCTACTTGACGGGAAATCATACCTTACTCCCATCGGTGGGTTTTTAAGAAAATCTAGTCTCGATGAAATCCCTCAACTTATTTCTGTATTAAAAGGTGATATGAGCTTAGTTGGGCCAAGGCCCGCTCTTTTTAATCAGTATGATTTGATGGAATTAAGAACCAAGCACGGGGTGCACATGCTTCTTCCGGGCGTGACTGGTTGGGCGCAAATTAATGGGCGGGATGAATTGTCTATTCCAGAAAAAGTTGAATATGATGCTGATTATTTAAAAAGAAAATCTTTGAGCTTTGATGTGAAGATTATTTTTTTAACGGTGTTAAAAGTTGTGCTTAGAAAGGGGATTAGTCATTAGGCTTATTTTATGTACTTACATTTTCTAAAAATGCTCTTGGCCCCTTAGAAAAATCACCTATATTATCTGGATTAATCATTGCAATTCGAGCATCTTTAAAAATTTTTCTAAAGTGTTCAATACTTTTGCTTTTAGAAACTTGCTTTCTATCAAGTTCTAACATAATTCCAAACTCTTTATTATCTTTAGTTTTTAAATAATAATCCATTTTTACGTCATTACCTTTTTGCCAGTGCCCAAAGGAAACATAAGGAACTCTTTTTAATTCGTGGGCGACAGATTGCTTGAATCTAATCTCATCACTACTAATGCTGTTATAGCTATTACTTCCGAAGCTATAAATGGCTGCACAGTTTGCAATTAAAATTGAATGCGCTCTTAAAGATTCCTTCCCCTTGTCGTCTACCTGTTTAATTGAACTAAATAAGAATGAATCGGAATACCCCTCAAGATATTTTTTAACAATATCAATATTTCCAGTTTTTTGAATTTCATCTAAAAGATGTTTGTAATTTATTTCATGACAAACTTCCTTACTAAAAATCTTAAATGCTCTTCTTAAATTTTCAATTTTTTTAAAATTTCCCATCTGAAAAATATCGATATCAATTATCGGGTTAATTATAGATTGACCGATATAGTCACTCCATTTTTGTGGGTCTTTAGATAACTCCATTGCCTTTGGGTATCCGCCAAAAAGGGTGAACTCTGAAAAAGTTGTTCCAAATGCCTCTGCGGTTTCAGGTGATGACCAATGTGGAACATTCAGAACGTTAAATCTTCCCGCTAAACTTTCATGCCCTGAAGATGTTAAAAAATGAGTCAACGAAGTAGAGCCTAGCACTACTACTCTTATTCCTCTTTTTCTTGTCATATCCCAGAGGACTTTAACTCGTTCAACCCACTTATCAATTTTCTGTATCTCATCAATTACTAATAGCGTTCCTTCTCCCTT
>JAKLJM010000303.1 GCA_023151145.1 Bacteriovoracaceae bacterium
TTCAATCTCAATAGATTCTAAAATCATTAATGCTTTAAGGCCAACTCTTCCCAAGAAGCAAGGGCGGTTTTCGCTCCCTCTCCCATTGCAATGATAATCTGTTTATAAGGAGTCGTTGTCACATCCCCAGCTGCAAAAATTCCCGGTGATGATGTTTTTCCTTTTTCATCAACAATAATTTCACCAAACTTTGTCACTTCAACAATTCCTTTAACAAATCCTGAATTTGGCAATAAACCGATTTGAACAAAGATACCATCTAAGTCACGTCTGATTTTTTGATTTGATGTACGATCTGTATATTCAAGTGCCACAACCTTACCACCATCACCTATAACTTCTTCAGTTTTCGCATTGGTGATAATTGAAACGTTTTGAAGTGACTTCAATTTGTTAACGAGAACAACATCAGCTTTTAACTCATGATTAAATTCAAATAAGGTAACAGATTTTACAATTCCCGCTAAATCGATAGCCGCTTCTACACCTGAGTTTCCTCCTCCGATAACAGCAACATCTTTTCCTTTATAATAGGGACCATCACAGTGTGGACAAAATGCCACGCCACGACCGATATACTCTTTCTCTCCAGGAATTCCTAATTCCCGCCATTTTGCCCCTGTTGCAATGATCATATTCTTGGTCTTTAGAAATTCACCGCTTTCAAGTTCAATATGTTTTACATCCCCGGTTTGAATAGATTTTACTCTTCTATGCTCTAAAACCTTTATCGGGTATTCGGCCATGTGCTGGGCAAGTTTAGCGGCTAATTGCGGTCCTTCGATATAAGGAGTGGAAATTAAATTTTCAATCCCCTTTGTATCCTGAACCTGACCACCAATTCTTTCTGCAATAATTGCTGTTTTTAAACCTTTTCTCACTGAATAAATGGCTGCAGAAGCTCCGGCAGGACCTGCACCAACGACGACGACATCGTATTCTCCTAAATCTAAATTTCTTGAAGAACCTACGTTTTCATCAATTCCAAATTCACTTTCTAATTTAGCAATTAAATCGACGAGATGAATTTTCCCAGAGCTAATTAGTTTGTCGTTATGAATAACACTTGGAACACCTTGTATGCCAAGTTTTTTGATTTCTTCTTGAGTATAAGCACCATCAATCATCGTGTGCTCAAAATCATGATGAAAAATACTCATGATGTTTAATGCTTGCACGACTTCTGGGCAATTTTCACAGCTAAGTGAGATAAATGTTTTAAGCCTAATTGGCCCTTTTAATTTCTTAATACGATCAACGATCATATCATCTGGTAATTTTCCTTTCCTATCAGAATTTAAAATCGCCAAAATAAGTGAGGTAAATTCATGTCCACTTGGAATACCTCTAAAACGAATTCCGTTAGGCTTTCCTTGATATTCAATGCTAAAACTTGGCACGTTATCTTCTGCAACTTTTCCACTAGATTTTAATCCAATACGAGTTGAAGTTGTTGCGACCTCATTTAACATTTCTAAGAGCTGAGTTTGATCAGCATGAGTAGAATCGTCATGAACTAAGACTACTTGGTTTTCGAGTTTTTCGAAAACTGATTTTAATTGCTCTAAAATATTTTGGTCTAACATAAGTGCCTCTTTATTATCTGAATTTTTTACTTTAAAAAAAGGCCCGTTTCCGGGCCCCTTTGTTTAATCAATAACGATTAGATCTTTCCAACAAGATCAAGACCTGGTTTTAATGTATCAGATCCTGGTTTCCATTTAGCTGGACAAACTTCATTTGGATGTTCAGCAACGAATTTAGCAGCTTGAACTTTTCTTAAAAGTTCATCAGCATTTCTACCAATTCCATTGTCATGAATTTCTGCAATTTTGATTTGGCCTTGTGGAGAAACAACGAATGTACCTCTATAAGCTAAACCAGCTTCTTCAATATGAACGCCAAATGCTCTTGATAAGTGACCTGTTGGATCTGCAAGCATTGGGTATTGAATTTTTTTAATTGTTTCAGAAGCATCATGCCATGCTTTGTGAACAAAATGCGTATCAGTTGATACTGAATAAACTTCTGCTCCTAATTTTTGGAATTCAGAATATTTATCGGCCATATCTCCTAGCTCAGTAGGACAAACAAATGTAAAATCTGCAGGGTAAAAAAAGAAGATTGCCCATTTACCTTCTAAATCTTTTTGAGTAACTGTTGTAAACTTTCCGTTGTGGTAAGCTTCAACTTTAAAATCTGTGATTTTAGTGTTAATAAGTGTTGTAGCCATGTTTTCTCCTTTGTGGTTAAAAATATTTCTAACTCGGTTATTGTAGTACCGAATCACCATTTTTAGAAATTGATTTTCTATTTGATGTTATTGATAATATCTATTGATTTTAATTTTTAATTGAAACAAAAAAACCTCATGTTTTCAATACGTTAAAGAATTCTTTCGCGATGAATTTTTCGGATATCCCCAACCACCCATAACAAATCTTCTGCTTCTAAAATCATCTGAGAATCTGGACTTAGGAATCTTTTTCCATTGCGCTCAAGGCCAACAATTAACCCATCAATATTCTCACGTAATCCACACTCTCGAATGGATTTTTGAATATAGGGAGAACTGGTTGAAAGCAAAAAAGATTCTAAACCATAATTCGCATCCACTTCGGATAAAATAGTAGAGTGATCTTTTCCTTCAATTAATTCTTTTGCTAAGGTTAATTGTTCTTCTGTTCCAATGAGGTGAAGGCGATCATAGGACATTAAAAGTACATCTCTTCCGGGGGCCACAAAACGTCGTTCCCCTCTTTCAATTAAAGCAATCGTTACACCAAATTTTTCTTTTAGCTGAGATTGCAATAATGTTTTTCCACATACTTCTGAAACAGGAGATACGACAAATTCAGAGAGCACAGCATCCCATGGAGCAAGTGCAGGAATTGCTTTCTTTTTTTCTAATTCCTCTCTTTCTTTGGCATTTAAATTTCGAATAAAACGATTTTCTATATTTTGATAAAGTCGCTCGACAATATTTCTAAAGAATAGGCTAGCAATTATAACAACGACAATGGTTCCCGTAATTGCAAAATAAATATCCACAAATTGAGCGAATAAAAATGCAACCAACAAAGTCCCTATTAATACTCTAACAAAAGTGACTCCCACCAATAGGTTTCTTAGTAAATCTAAACTAGAATGCTCATGGATAACTTTTGTTGAAGGTTTACCAAAAAATACTGCCCAGAAAAATGGCGCAGAAACTAACAAGGCCAAAAATGCCAATGTCACTCTCAATAAATAACTATCTGAGAAATACATTATCACTTGAGGAATTGCCACTCGATTAAAAAGAAGAGCGATACCAATAATAACAACGGCATTTAAAAGAACTCGAACACCATATGCTTCCCACAAAACTGACCAGACACCTTGTTCTCCCTTTAATGTAATTGCCTGTTGATAACGAATCAAAGAGTTTTTAAATCGTTCTGGAATTTTTTGTTCAATTCTATCGTAAGAGCCAATTGCCCACCTAATTAAATATGGTGTCGTAAATGTAGTAATGGCAGAAACA
>JAKLJM010000304.1 GCA_023151145.1 Bacteriovoracaceae bacterium
CCATAACGTCGCTATCTTAATCTTTATGTCTTATTAAATTTTAATTTTTCATGGAGATGTGTCTAAGTTTGTCGGAGGTTCTTGATTAATTAGACACGGATTTAAAAGAGGTTTGTCTGGGTACCGCGATAAGAAAACTCGGAATTATTTTGATTGAATGAAAAAACTTAAATTAAATCTTGAATGATTTTATAAAATGCGGAGAGTAAGTCTCCGCTTTTTTTTTGATTTTTAGTCTTCTTCATGAAAAAATCCCTGCATTAAACCAAACAGGGAAGCATCATGTCGTCACTTGATTTCGAAGCGTTAAAAACAGAATTTATTCAAAAACTCTCTCAACTTACAAAAGAAGCAGATGTTTTAAACCTAAAAGCCGATTATCTTGGTAAATCAGGAATTATTACTGAACTTTTAAAAAAAATGAAAGATCTGTCACCTGAAGATCGAAAAACTGTTGGGCCAAAGGCCAATGAATTAAAAGATATTGTGAATCTAGAAGTTCAGAAAAAAATAGATTTACTTGAAGTCGAAGCTATTAATCAAAAACTTGCGGAAAATAGAATAGATATTTCTTATACTGAAAATTTGAAAGTTAATTCTAATTCCCATGGCGGTTATCACCCAAGAACTTTAGTTCAACAAGAAATTGAAGATATTTTTCTGTCGATGGGTTTTGATGTTCTAGATGGTCCCCATATTGAAAATGAATTCACCAATTTTGAAGCTTTGAATATCCCTGGAGATCACCCAGCTCGTGATATGCAAGATACGTTTTGGTTTCATGATGAAAAATCTCCAGTGGGTAAAAAGCATTTATTAAGAACACATACTTCAACCATCCAGGTTCGCGGTATGTTGTCTAGAAAACCTCCATTTAAATTTATTGCTCCAGGTGTGGTATTTCGTTGTGAACGAACTGATGCTTCTCACGAAATGGTTTTTACTCAATTAGAAGGGATGATGGTTGATGAGAATATTTCCGTTTCTCATCTGATCTATTTCATGAAAACAATTCTAAAAGAAATTTTTAAACGCGATGTAGAAGTTCGATTACGTCCCGGCTTTTTCCCTTTCGTTGAGCCTGGATTCGAATTAGATATTCGTTGTCTTATTTGCGAAGGAAAGGGTTGTTCTGTTTGTAAGCATATTGGTTGGGTGGAGTTACTTCCATGTGGCATGGTTCACCCAAATGTTTTAAAAGCAGGAGGCATTGATCCAGAGAAATATAATGGCTTTGCCTTTGGTCTAGGTCTCGATCGTTTAGTTATGATGAAATATGGAATTGATGATATTCGCCACCTTCAAAGTGCCGATCTTCGTTTCAATACACAATTTAAAACTTATTAATTTTTCTAAAAGGTAATTATATATGTTAGTTTCAGTTGATTGGGTTCGCGATTTCGTTAAAGTTCCAGATCTTTCACCAGAAGAGATCTATAAAAAATTTACACTTTCTACTGCAGAAGTAGAGGAAGTGAAAATTAAAAATGCTCACTTAGAAAAAATTCAAGTTGTTGAGATTTTATCTTTTGAAAAACACCCTGAAGCAGACAAGTTAAACCTCGTGACATTTAAATTATCTGAGACAGACATCCGTAAAGTTGTTTGCGGGGCTTCAAACGTAAAAGTTGGTTTAAAAGTTCCCTTTGCTCCCACTGGAGTTAAGCTTCCCAACGGCTTATTGTTAGAGCCTAAAAAAATTAGAGGGGTTTTATCAGAAGGGATGCTGTGCTCTGAAGAAGAGTTAGGTTTTGCGGATTCTTCAGAGGGCATATTGGAGCTAGATCCAAAGACTCCAATTGGTCTAACCATGCTTGAATTGTACAAGTTAAAAAAAGATACGATTTTAGATATTGATAATAAATCCCTTACTCATCGTCCAGATTTATGGGGTCATTACGGAATGGCCCGTGAGTTTGCAACGGTCTATTCACTTCCGTTGGCCAATCCATTTACTAATGAATGGATGAATAACTTTAAAGCTAAACTCCAAGGGACTTCACCGATTAAAGTTAGATTTAGTGGTGAGAGTGCGGGAATTTCTTATTTTGGTCTCTCTATTGATCAAATTACTGTCGCAGAAGCTCCACTTTGGATGAAAGAGCGTTTAACGGCTGCAGGTCTTCGTTCCATTAATAGCATTGTTGATATTTCAAATTACGTGATGCTAGAGCTAGGGATGCCTCTGCATATTTTTGACCGTCAAAAAATTGCAGGAAATGAGGTAGTGATTGAGTCCCTTCAACAAGTTGTAAATTTTGTGACTCTGGATGAAGTAGAACGCGCTTTAGTGGTTGGTGATACTGTTATACGCGATCAAAATGGTCCCTTAGTTTTGGCCGGAATTATGGGGGGACTTAACTCTGGAGTTGATCATACGACTAAGAGTATTTTTATCGAAGTCGCCAATTGGAAAGCTGCGATGGTGCGAAAAACTTCTACGCGTTTAGGTCTTCGTACGGATTCATCTCAACGTTATGAAAAAACACTAGATTCTGCACTTTGTGAACGTACCCTTTGGAGAACGGTAGAGTTGATCTTACAACTTAATCCTGAAGCTAAAATAATTGGTCAGGTTGAATATGCTGGGATTGATCTGAAAACGGTTCATCGTGCTCAAATGTCTACTTCAGCAAAGAGAATTAACCGCATTTTAGGTCATGAAGTTTCAGAAGAAAAAATACTATCGATTCTCACTAGTCTTGGTTTTGAAATTGTAAAACAAGGTGAAGAATTAAAGGTCACAGCACCAACATACCGCTCGACAAAGGACGTAGATAATGAAGCGGACTTAGTTGAAGAAATTGGAAGAATGATTGGTTTTGATAATATTATTTCTCAATCCCCCCTTCAACCAGTTTACCCGGCCAAACTGACTGACTTTCAAAAAGTAGTGAGAAAAGTTCGCGATTTTATGGTTTATCAAGGTCAGTCTTTTGAGGTTATGACCTATCCAATGATTGGCGATGACTTATTGAAATTAACTTCATGGCCAAAAAAATCAGCACTAAAAATCATCAATTCGCTTTCAACTGATCACGATCAAATGCGTGACAGTTTAATTCCTAGTCATCTCGAGGCATCAGCTTTAAACGCTAAAAATTATGATGCTTTTAAATTTTTTGAAATTGGTAGAACTTATCATCCTGATGAAAATGACTTCTCAATTGAAGGGACAAGATTAGCTATAACTTTTTTTGATAAAAAAGAAACACCATTTCTATCGCTGACGAATCTGGTGAATAACTTATTAACGAGTCTTAATATTTCGTTTGAGCTTGTGAAGGAAAACCCCAAATTTCCTAATCCATTTCTTCCTGCTGAGTGGATCGGAAATCATCCTTTTGAAGTTCATCATTTAAGAGTAATGGGAAAACTTCAAGGTGTTATTTTTTCGGTTCATCCCATTGTACTTAGAAATTTAAAGATAAAAGGAAATCTCTCAATTTGTATTTTCGATCTATCGATCTTTGAAAAACAAGCTTTCAAAGATAA
>JAKLJM010000305.1 GCA_023151145.1 Bacteriovoracaceae bacterium
TTTTTGTCAGTTGAGATTTTGCAGAATCGTAACGAGCGTCATTGATCTCTTTAGTCTCATTGTATTGAATGGCCCTCTCAAAGGCTTCCTTTAATCCTAACTCTTTAGCAGCAACAATGTGGGAGAATGAAAGAAACATACAGACAGACAATAGGGAGTCACGTTGTACTCGGTTAAAGTTCTTTTTATTAATTGAGAACATGGGAGATAACCTCTTAAAAAAGTTTAGGAAAAATCAGTATTTGAGAGAGCATTATTCCATACGAATTATGAACAAGAAAGTTTTACAAAGGATTAAAAAAAAGATAATTTTTTGGACATCTTTCTAAGACATTTTTTAGACAAACCCAAGGTGAAACTATGAAAACATGGCTCGTTGCAATATCAGCTTTCTGTCTTCTAAACTTAAATTCTCTACAGGCAAACTCATTACGCGTCGGAATGGTTACTGACGTGGGCGGGGTAAATGATCAATCATTTAACCAATCAGCATGGGAAGGATTACAAAAAGCGAAGAAAGATTTGGCCATCAAACCAAGTTACCAAGAATCGAAACAAGATGCAGATTATCCCACAAACCTTGAAACTCTTCTCGATGCAAAAAATGATCTTATTTGGGGAATTGGCTTTAAAATGGCCGACGCTCTACTTTACCAAGCAAAAATGAATCCTAATCAAAAATATGCCATCATCGATTATTCATATGGCGCAAAAACTCCAAAAAATGTTTTAGGTGTCATGTTTAAAGCAGAAGAACCATCATTCCTTGCAGGCTTTGTAGCAGCAAAAATGTCAAAAACTGGTGTCATTGGATTTGTCGGTGGAATGAGTGTTCCTATCATTCACTCTTTTCAATATGGATTTAAAGCGGGAGCTAAACACGCTAACCCGAAAATCACAGTTCTTGAACAATACTCAGAGTCTTTCACTGATGCAGCTAAAGGAAAAGCGATCGCCAACCAAATGTTTGCGAAAAAAGCTGATGTGGTTTTCCATGCTGCAGGCGCCGTTGGTGACGGAGTTATTGAAGCGGCAAAAGAACAAAATAAAATGGCCGTAGGTGTTGACCGCGATCAAAACTACTTGGCACCAAAAAATGTTATCACATCATCAATGAAGCGAGTTGATAATGCTATTTACAACGTTGTAAAAGATTTAAAAGCAGGAAAATTTGCAGGTGGCTCAACAATTGAATACGGATTAAAAGATGGTGGTGTTTCATTAGCTCCTAACTCATCAAAACTTATTCCTGAAACTGTTATGAAAGAAGTTGAGTCGTTAAAGACTCAAATTATTTCTGGGAAAATTAAAATCCCAGCGACTCTAAAAGACTACCAAGCTAAATACAAATAAGAGTAAAAATTGAAAGCTCTAGAATTTGTCAATTTAGCTAAAAAATTTGGTGATTTTACCGCATTTAAAAATATGAACTTTTCTGTTGAGAAGGGCGAAATCCACGCCCTTCTTGGCGAAAACGGTGCAGGTAAATCCACCCTCATGAATACACTTTTTGGCCTTTATACGCCAACCAGTGGACATATCAAAATCTCAGATCAAGAAGTAAAAATCAATTCTCCCCTAGACGCCTTTAGATTAAAGATTGGAATGGTTCATCAGCATTTCATGTTGATTCCAACGATGACAGTCATTCAAAACATCTTGTTAGGTAGTGAACGAATGAATGTGTTTGGTGCCATTGACTATAAAGCAGATCGCTCCAAGCTAGAGGAATTATCCGCTACTTATAATCTGAATATAAATCTCGATCAAAAAATAGAAGATATTTCGGTTGGCATGCAACAACGAGTAGAGATTTTAAAAATTCTTTTCAAAGACGCTAATATTTTAATTTTCGACGAACCTACGGCAGTCCTAACACCTCAAGAGATTAAAGATTTTGAAAAAATACTTTTTAGACTTAAGGCAGATCAAAAATCTATTCTTTTAATAACTCATAAATTAAAAGAAATTAAAAATGTTGCTGACCGATGTACCATTATTAGAAAAGGTGAATACATTGAAACCGTAGATGTAAAGTCTACGACGGAACTAGAACTTGCTTCTAAAATGGTCGGAAGATCAGTGGATTTTCACCTTGAAAAAACACCAGTGTTATCTACCGAAAATATTTTTGAAATTAGAAATTTAAAAGTAAAAGATAAAAAAGGGTTATGTAAACTTAACGACCTTTCACTAGAATTAAAAAAAGGTGAAATCTATGGTCTGGCGGGAGTTGATGGTAATGGTCAGCGAGAACTTGCTGAAGCCATCTATGGGCTCACCCCAATTGAAGGTGGCCATATCTTTCTAAATGGATTTGAGCTCACAAATATTACTCCTGAAAAAACACATCAAAATAAAATTTCCATGATTCCAGAGGATCGTCACAAAACTGGTTTAGTATTAGATTACAGCCTAGAAGAAAACTTTATTTTACATGATCGCAGACAATTACCTTTTTCTAAAAAAGGACTTTTGCAATTTAAAGCGATAAAAGAACATGCTAAAAAATTAATTGCACGTTTTGACATTCGCCCAACTGATGAAACTCAGTTAGCGCAAAATCTCTCTGGTGGTAATCAGCAAAAAATTATTTTGGCACGTGAAATTGAACATACGCCAGAACTCCTAATTGCTGTACAACCGACAAGAGGTCTAGATGTGGGAGCCATTGAAGTTGTTCACAAAGAACTTTTAAAACTTAAAGCTCAAGGAAAAACAGTTTTACTCATTTCCTTTGAGTTAGATGAAATCTTGGCGTTATCAGATCGCATTGGAATTATTTTCAATGGCAGTATCAGCAAATCACTTACTGGTCCAGATTTTGATCGCAAACTCATCGGCTTATATATGACAGGACAAATGAAGACATGAAAATATTCACCACTTTCATCTCTATTTTTTTAGGGCTCATCTTTGGTGCTTTGGTTTTAAAAATGACCGGCATCTCTCCAGCTGAAGCTTATTCTGAAATGTGGAACGGAGTTTTCGCTAAACCTCATTATATCTCTACAGTAATAGTTCGCTCCACTCCCTTGATCTTCACAGGTCTTGCTGTCGCTTTTGCTTTTAAGACTGGATTATTTAACATCGGTGCAGAAGGACAATTTATCATCGGTTCCCTAAGTGCTACGGTGCTTGGAATTTATTTGGATTTGCCAGCTTTTCTCATGATCCCAACTGTTTTAATTCTTTCCATGATTATGGCCGGACTTTACGCTGCACTCGCAGGATACTTAAAAGCACGCTATGGTGTACATGAAGTTCTCACCTGTATTATGTTAAACTGGATTGCTCTCTATTTTTCAAACTGGGCCTTAATGTCCACAGCCATTCATCGCCCTCATACTGAAACCAGCGAGTTTATTAAACCTACTGCTTCAATTACAATTTTAGAGGAATGGAAAATAAGCGATGCTGGGATGGAGTTTTTCGCTCAGTATCCATGGCTCCAACAATTTATGCGTTCCCCTGTTAATATGGGGATTATCTTAG
>JAKLJM010000306.1 GCA_023151145.1 Bacteriovoracaceae bacterium
ATGAAGCCCTTTATATTCAATCATATCTTTAAAAATTCTATACATTGCCGAAACGACCTGTTGTTTTTTATACTCCAAATGTGAAGCTTCACCTTGAGTATTTTCTTTGTACGCATCTTGATCGACAATTTGAATTTCATAAGGATAAAAAAAGCGAATATCTCGTGCTACCAAAGATACGTCCATGCTTAAAACTTTTCGTGCAAGTTCATTTTCTTCTGGGTTGAAATTCTTTGCCACTTTTCGAAGTTCATTAAATTCGGCCAAAAATGGATTTTTATATTCAATCAATTGACGACATGTAAACTGAATTGACTTGTAGGCTTTAGCTGTGAATTTGTTTTTATCGCTCGGTAGATTCGATTCAAATCCACAATCTTTAATTTCTCTTTCAATCGCATTTAAAAATCTTTCTTCAGATAAATTATTTCTAATCGCCATTTTGACTAATTTCTGATGAGCATCTTTAAACTTTTGCATATCAATCATGGTATTGATGGCACGCGAAGGTTTATTGTTATGGGGGATAACAATATTATTTTCGATCAAATATTTTACAACCTGTAAGGTTTCAAATCGATTATGAGTAATGAAGCGCACGCCAACTCGATCAAATAATTCTTCTGCCACGTTTTCTGCCTTATGTAGCAGCTTAATGATGGTACTATCTCTCGTCTTTTTAGACTTAGTTTCAAAATCAACTAAGGCAACTGCATTTTCGGCATTAGTACCGAGGAAGAGAGCATTTTCTTGATTGCGAAAAATGTGTCGATAGAAACGATCAAAAATTTGAGTTTGGACAATTTTAAAATAATTACTACGAAGATCTTTATCCGTGTGAACAATTGTATGCATAACTTTTAAAATAGCTTCTGCCCACAATCTCTCTTCCCTTTTTTCTGACTTATCAGTTGTTGCCATTAGAAAGAGCTGTCCAATATCCGTGATCATATAAAGAGAGTTGGGAACCTTGAGATCTAACCCATCTGGATTTCCCTCAAGAAGAAAATATCGTTTGATAAACTGTAAGGCTTCATGAAAATTTCCAAACAACTCCGCTTTATTAACGGGATCTGCTGGATCGAGTCCGTAGCCTTTAAGAAATTGATGAACTTGTTCCATGCTCGACATTGGACCTAAAAAAGTCTTCGAATCAAGCGCAGAGCGACCTGAAACAACCACTTCAATTGAATCCCAATCAAACATATATTTTGGTAAATAACTTGGTCTTTCCATTTGTAACCTTCACCCTTCAGGGCTATGATTATTATCTAATGGACACAAAAAATATACCATCATTAAAAAAACCTGAAGTTCTTTTCCTCTCTTTCTTTGGAGTGGGCTTCATTAAATATGCTCCAGGCACTTTTGGCTCACTGGCCATCATGCCCTTACTGTATATTCTTGGTCAGTTTAATCCTCCCTTTTTTTTGTTCATTCCCTTCTTGCTCATTCTCACTGTTTTAAGTTGCGTTATTGCTGAGTATGCTCAAAAAAAATACGAACTTCATGATCCAGGATGGATTGTTATTGATGAAGTAATTGGGATGTTTCTTGCGTGGCTTTTTATTCGCGACAACAACCTCATTCACCTCGTATTGCTCTTTGTTTTGTTTCGCTTTTTTGACATTGTAAAAATTTGGCCTGCTTCGTACTTTGATAAAAAAGTAAAACATGGTGCAGGCACAATACTAGACGATATTGTCAGTGGCCTTTACGCTGGTGGATTAAGCTATCTGCTTATTAGTTATTTAAAATTATAGAATGTCCGAAATTATCTTTTCTGAAAAACCCGCTTGACTTACGCAAGACTTACGCAAATAATGATTAAAGATTGATTCATTATTGATCAAAAGTCGAAAGACCTAGAAAAATCATCTAGTAATATCCGACTTTTAATTATTTAATAAGCCAACTCAACTTTGAACACAAAAACACAACGAATAACTTGTGATTAAAATCGGAGGACCGCCATGTCACTACAGAAAGTAGCCCCTTCTAACGAAAAATTAAAAGCTCTTGATCTCGCTTTATCATCAATTGAAAAACAATTTGGTAAAGGCGCTATCATGAAGTTTGATGCCAAAACTACTCAGGAAAAAATGCCAGTAATCCCTACTGGATGTTTAAGTCTTGATTTAGCTCTTGGTGTTGGTGGTATTCCTCAAGGCCGTATTATTGAAATCTACGGACCAGAATCTTCAGGTAAAACAACTCTTACTCTGCATATTGCAGCTGAATGCCAAAAACAAGGTGGAACAGTTGCTTTTATCGATGCTGAGCACGCTTTGGATGTTACTTATGCTTCTAAACTTGGTTTAGATGTTCCAAACACATTAATCTCTCAACCAGACAGTGGTGAACAAGCTCTTGAGATCGCCGACATGTTGGTTAGATCTGGTGCCGTTAATCTTCTTATCGTTGACTCTGTTGCTGCCCTTACTCCAAAGGCTGAGTTAGAAGGTGAGATGGGTGATTCGCACATGGGTCTTCAAGCACGTCTTATGTCACAAGCGCTTAGAAAACTTACTGGTTCAATCTCACGCTCAAACTGTACTGTCGTTTTCATTAACCAACTTCGTATGAAAATTGGTGTAATGTTCGGTAACCCTGAAACAACAACTGGTGGTAACGCGCTTAAGTTCTACGCTTCAGTTCGTTTGGACATTAGAAAAACTGCTTCAATTAAAGATGGTGAAGAGCATATTGGTAACAGAGCAAAAGTAAAAGTAGTGAAGAACAAAGTTTCTCCTCCGTTTAGAGAAGCAGAATTCGACATTATGTACGGTCAAGGTATCTCAAAAGTTGGAGATGTATTAGATCTAGCAGTTACTGATGGAATCGTTGAAAAAGCTGGTGCTTGGTTCTCTTATAACAATATCAAAATTGGTCAAGGTAGAGAAAACTCTAAGCAATATCTAGAACAAAACCCAGAAGTGGCAGCTGAAATCAAAAACAAGATTTTAGTTAAACACGGGCTTCTAGAAGGCGCTGCTACAACAGTTGATCCAACAACGGGTGAAATCGTTGAAGAAGAAAAAGCAAAAAAGTCTAAAAAAAATCTTCAATAGTTAATTAACTAACGAAACCTGAAGCTCCACCTAGTCTTCACCCTCTCGAATGGGAGGCCAAAGCGAAAGTGGAGCTTTTTTATTTTGGTGAAACCTGCAAATGTACCAAAAACGATACGTTCAAAAAGAAAAGCCCCTAGGCCCCGTTGTAGATGAAAAAAGAATCTATAATTACGCTGTAAAATTACTGACGGGGCGCGATTATTCAGAAGTAAAACTCAAAGAAAAATTAAGACTAAAAAATTTTGATAAAACAGTTGTCGAAAAAGTTGTTGCTGAAATTAAGGAACGAGGCTTTTTAAGAGAAGAAAGTTACCTAGAAGCTCGAATTAAAGCTTTTATGAATAAGGGTTATGCAAAAAAATACATCCTGCAAAAACTCACAAGAGAAAGTGAT
>JAKLJM010000307.1 GCA_023151145.1 Bacteriovoracaceae bacterium
ATTGTGACTTGATCTTTATGCTTATCAACTTCTAACATTGTGACTAAATACGCCAATAAATCATCTGTCGTTACGATGCCGCATACATGATGATTCTTATCCATAACTAAGTAAGCAGAAACCTTATCAAGTAGCATCTTGCGTGCAACGTTTTCTATGGGCTCTGTCCCTGCAACTGATTTCACAGGAGTACTCATATAATCTTCGATTTTTTCATCAGAGTTGAATTGATAATAAGTCTCATCATCAAAATCGACGGTTTTATTCATGGCCAGTTTTAAATCACGATCTGATATTAATCCTACCACTTTTCCGCTAGCCGCAGTGACAGGTAAATGGCGAATACCTTTTTCACGCATAATTTTATAGGCATTTTTTAAATAATCACTAGATTCTATGGTGATCATTTTTTCGGTCATAATTTCGTATGTAGTTGTCATAAGCTTCCTCCCATCAATGCTCAGCCTAGGTTTATTTTAAACCTTCGAACTAAATAAAACATGAGATGAATCAGACTTTTAAATAAAACATGTCAAAAATAAAAAAACCCCGAGGTTTCCCTCGGGGTCGTATTCTAGGATTAAAGAGCCTAAAGCTCTTAAATATCAACCTAAAAGTTTTAGAGCTGCTTGGCCTTGTGAGTTTGCTTGAGATAAAACTGAAGTACCAGCGTTAGTTAAGATGTTCAGTTTAGTATTCTTAGCTGATTCCATCGCAAAGTCTGTATCACGGATACGAGAGTTTGCAGCAGATAAGTTTTCAGAAGATACTTGCAAGTTATTAATTGTTGATGTCAATCTGTTTTGGATCGCACCAAGTTCTGCTCTTTGCCCTGAAACGTTTTGAAGAGCAGAGTCAATTGTTGCTAGTGATGATTGAGAACCATCTTTAGAACCAACTGTTAACTCATCAATTCCTAAGGCCGACATACCAGCATTTGTTCTTGCAGCGTCGTACTTAATTCTATCTTGGAAGTCGTCATTATTGATACCAACTTGGAAATCAAACTTGTCGCCCATACCATTTAGTAACTTTTTACCGTTAAACTCTGTAGAAGAAGAAATTCTTTCAATCTCCTGTTTTAAGTTTTGGAATTCAAGATCTGTAAATTTTCTTTCTTCATCACCTACTGTATCTGAAGCAGATTGAACTGATAATTCTCTTAATCTTACTAGAATATTGGATACTTCATTCAAACCACCTTCTGCAGTTTGGATTAATGAAATACCATCGTTAGCGTTTCTTTCAGCTTGGTTAACACCACGAATTTGTGCTTTTAACTTTTCTGAAATCGCTAATCCTGCCGCATCGTCGGCCGCGCGTACAATTCTTGTACCTGATGATAGCTTACCTAATGTACTTGCTTGTTCTGTGTTGTTGGCGCTCAAAGTTCTCTGAGCTGCTAAAGACGTGACGTTCGTGTTGATACGTAAACCCATGTGATCCTCCCTGCAATATACACTGCTCCGATCCATGGAACTTATCTTCAAACCGTTGAAGACAAAGAGCTTCCGATGCCCTACTGTCGTTGTTTAATTTTTTTTAACCTAACCAAAAATCTTATCTGGTGAAGTTGACTACCGTATCGTAGGGTTTAAAAAAGACTTTAGGAAAAAAATGCTTTTTTAGAAAAAAATTTTGACAATTATCCAGACAAAACTGTTCAACTTCTAAACAACCTTTTTCCTTATATACACCGAAAAAAAGGTCATTTTTTCCATATAAAAGCCGATAAATACCTCGATGGAAAATAAAAAACCGCTGGTCATCATTCCGCCTTATTCAGAACCTCTTAAGAAACTAGGGACTATCCTTGCATCTCCTGAAGAGTCTGCGCAAACTGAAATTTACGTCGTCGATGATCTTAAAGAAGCGGGACAACTCATCCCTACTCTTGGCCAGAGTCTCATCGTGATTGCCAATGCCAAGAAATGTGCATTATTTTTACAAGAAAATCGTTGGGCCATTTCGAAAAACCATTCGAAAGTCATCCTGATGACACCGAAAGAAATTCCACAAAAAACGTTAATGAAATTTCTAAAAATTGGTCTTACCGAGGTCATTTTAGAAACACTTCCACCAAAAAGTTTATTATATAAAATTAAACTTCTTCTTCGTTCAGTTAAGGGACAAAAAAATGAAAAAGAAGAAAATATTAACGTAAAAAGTATGCTCGACATGTCACAGGTTAAATCTAGTGATGAGCAGCAACGAGTAGAAAAAGGCATCATTGCGGATAGTGGAACTTCTGAATTCACCGAAGAAAAAGAACGAAAAATGGAACTTGAGGTTGGAGAAGAATCTCTTGATTATTTAAAAGCTAAAAAGAAAACTACGGAAGAAAACGTCATTGATACTCATTGGAAAACCATGAAAAAAGCTGATGATATTCAGATGGACATGGAAGAAGAAGAGCATACTAAAACAAAAAACGACAATGAAGAAATTTCTACTTATTATAAATCAGACCGCGACACCAATATTGAACTTGATTTAATTGACGATCCTAACATGCGTGGGAAAGCAAGTGGACGAGACGAAGTTTCAGATTTCTCTATTGAGAAACTAAAACGCCAGGCACTTGACGAACTAAATATTGATGATGCCGATAAAAAACAAAAACCAAAAACATCAAATTTTGAATCTGAAGATGACGAAGAAGAATTCGTAGATAAAAAAATTCTAGAAGAACTTGATCTGACGAATGATAAATATGTCGACAAAAAAGAAGAATCATTTACTGAAGAAAAAAAGAAAGAAAAAAAATTAGGTATTGAAGAAGCAGCAGCTCCCGAAAAAAAGAAACGGGAAGCAGATAATGACTTAAACCACATCGATGGCTATTTAAAAGGTAAAATCAATCAAAATGCCCTTGACCTGACAGCTGAAGAAGACGAGTTCGTAGACAAAAAAGAATCTCAAAGCGAATTCGATGATGAGTCTGATGAGATCGAAAAAGCAATTGAACTAGAAAGCACCATCCCCGATTATGTGGAAAAGAAAAAAAGTAACTTAGAAGAAACGGAAGAAAAACAAAATAAAAATAAAAATGCCATTGAGCAAATTGAAAATGCCGATGCCTATATGCGTGGGAAGCTTCAAACTCAACAAATGCAACTCGAGGATGAAGATTTTTTTGATAAAAAAGCAAAACTAGAAGAAACAAGGGATATAAATAAGTCTAAATTGGCCGAAGCTTCACTGCAAGATGAAGATCAAGCAGATAAACGCAAGGATCTCACTAGATCACTTGACATTGATGATGATAATCCTGCCCCAGACTTTATAGACACCGATGACACTTTTACTCACGATGACATTCAAAGAAAAGAAAAAAGTCAACAGACAGAACTAGAGCTCGATCATTCAAATAATGATGATCTAACAAATTTAGATAATGAAGAAAACGAAAGTCGACATCAAAAACTTCAACGATTAACAATTGATGAAAATGAAGAAGAT
>JAKLJM010000308.1 GCA_023151145.1 Bacteriovoracaceae bacterium
GGCGACTATTCTTTTAGTCATTCCATTCTTCAAAACCTGGAAATACGTTTACTCAGGTGAAATTTCCAAAGAAATGAATAACAGATTGGCAGAGACCGGAAAATACCTCTTCCTCTATTGTTTGATCATGAGCGTGCTTATAATGATTCCATATGGAAAATAAAATTGAAAAAATTATTTTAGATCCCCTCGTGCCATTTTTTGTACATGATAAATGGCACGAAAAAATTGAACTTTTTCAAATTACATTTAATGAAAAAACGTTCAGCTACCATTACTTAAAAGACTTTTTTCACTTATCAATTCATGATGCAAACGATGGCCTAAATCAAATACTTAACTATCTTCAACAACAACAACTCGTTAACCAGAAACAGAACGAAGATTTTTTAAAAACTCTCCCCCCATCTTTAGCTTTTTTTGCACGATCAATTTTCTATCATCAAATTTCTTTACAACGACCTTTCCTTATTACGAACCAAGAGCTTACTCATTACTCTCGCCTGAATTACAACTCCCACCAATGCAAACGGCTTAAAATAAAAATGGATCAAAATGGGATTGGTGAATTATTTAATGATGAAAAAAATTATAATTTTATCCTAGAAGATAAACTACAGATCGTTCTGGATTTTAACCAAAGCTTAAAAGCAACTGAAGTCCATGCACTAAGAAAACTCATCGATCATCACCCAATAAAAGATCAAATTCTCTATTTAGAAGATCCAGTAAAGCTCAGTGACTATAATCATTTAAATAAAGAAGAATTAAAAATCATAGGCCTAGACGAGAGTCTTTATGCCATCGCTCAACATGAAAAACATCTCTTAGAACATATTCAATGGTTAGTTATAAAACCAAGTCTCTATCAAATGGACTTTATTCAAAATATGATTGCGACTAAAAAAAACATTTCCTTCAGTTCATCCTATGAAAGCCCATCAAGTTATCGTGGATTTATTCCTCTTATTGAAAATTGTCACAGTCTCATTCATGGACTTTCAACCTTTAATATTTACCCCAAAGTCATGTTGACTCCCTACCTTGAACACCTAAGTGAAATGGGTGGTGATGAAATCCTTGTTCTCTAATTACCCGAGCAAATGACTATGTGAAGCTGAATTGTGTTTTAGTTTTTTCCTATCGATGATCAATCTTGCACAAATCACGAAGTGCTTTAAAATCTTAGTACAATGTATTTTTCTAGGAGATAAAAATGAAAGCATTAAAAGTATTAGCAATGACTTCTATCCTGGTTCTAGGAGCAAGCTGTGGACACTTTAGAGGTTGTGGTAAGTCATCTTGTTGTGACAAAAAATGTTCAACTGAGCAATGTACAAAAGGTCAGTGCGACATGAAAGGTGGACAATGCCCGATGAAAGATGGTCAAAAAGCACCAGCTGATGCCCCGAAAGCATAGTTCGAAGAATCTCAAAAGTAAGAAGAATTTGCTTCTATAACTTCTTGTTCTCCTGGCCAAAAAATTTGTTATAATTAAAGGGCCAGGAGGGCATTATGAAATCAATCGTAACATTATTAGTAGTATTATCAATATCTTACTCATGCTCATCCCTTCAAAGAGACCCAGCACAATTCGAAATTTCTAAAGAAACTAAACAAGAATGTGTGGAAAAAGTTCGCCCAGAATACAATTCTTACTTCGACCAAGTGGAAAAATGCGTTCAACCTTAAACTCTTAAGCTTTGAAAGTTTTACACGTAATTGAATCCTAACTAAACTTGTGATTTTCAAGTTCCACCTCTTCTGTTAGTTTCCCCACATAAAAATTTATGAGGGGGACCAATGCGTTTAAAGTATTCTGCATCAAAGTATGCACTCTTAATTCTTGCAACTGCAATGAGTATAAACACACTGGCCTTTGATACATCTGTAAAAGGATTCATTGCCCTTGATTTGGCAAACTTTGAAAAAATTGAAGGGAAAAAAGAAAAAACCGTCATCGGAATTGGTGTTCTTGATTTAAAAGTATTCGCTGAACAAGAAGGCTTAACTTTTAATATGAAACTAGATCTCGATGGAAAGTTAAACGAAGAAAACAATATCTTTGAAGAAGCTTACGTTGGTTACCGTGGAATTCGCGACTGGCGTTTTATGGCCGGAAAAGGCGTGGTGCGATTCCAAAATATCCACTGGGGTGTCGCGGAAAACTCATATCAAGATGGTGGATCTGTCCTTGGCTCTGAAAACTCTTTTAGAAAACTTTCAAAACGTGCCTTTGTCGGCTTTTCTTATGGCCATTACTCTAGAGGATTCTTAAACACATTTTCATTTTTTGGGAACTCTTCAGAAGTTAAAACTGACGAAGATGGAGAGCCTGTATACGACGTTGGAACATCTGGAAACAATGGTACATATTATGTTAAAGGTTACGTCTACGAACCAGTGACAGCTTTTGATACAGATAAACAATTAGGTCTTGCCAATAAATTTGAATACTACCTTTCAAAAGAGCTAACGCTAACTCAAGGCTTAGTGATGATGAGAAATAAATTTACCGGGAAAACCACTTGGGGAGCAGCAGCTTCACTTCGTTATGAAACTGGTGAATTTGAAATTTGGTCTGAAGCCATTCATGGTTATACTTCAACAGCTGCTTATGAAAAATATTCGACTTATAGAAAAAGAGAAAGCTACATTCAATTAGGTGGTGAGTATTTCTTAAACCATGAGTGGAGTTTATTAGCAAACACTGAAGGACTTGTGGTTGAAGATCGCGCTCATTCTTATCCTGATTTCACTTACCGTGGAAAAGTGGCAAAAAAAGATGGATCCATTAGAAAAGCTGGATCTAAATACGATACCATCCAGTACAAAGCTGAAGCAGGAATTAAATATAAACTTTCAAAATCATCTCAATTGACACTTTCAGGGCTTTGGGAAAATAAATTGGTTGAAAAAGATAATGTAAAAGATTTAAAAAGAATTGATGGGGTTTATGATCCAAATCGCCAAGCTTTTAAATTGGCGACTGGTCTTTCTTACTGGTTTTAAAAAAATTAAAATTTAAATTAAAAGAGACCCAATATTGGGTCTCTTTTTTTATGGCGAACTGAGTTCTTTTAATTTGTTATCTGTATTGATTTTTTTATCTTTCGCTCTTTGTAGAAAATACTTCATCTTCTCATCTTCAGTGGTAAACTCCCCTTCTTGTTTTACCGTTTTTATCTCTTCAACTTTTCTGATTTCTTCTTCTAACTCTTCTTTGGCCTTTCGTTTTACTCTCTCATTTGCGTTTTCTATAATTAATTCTTCACTTGAAGAGAGATTTGTTCCGTATTTTTTATAAGCAAATTCATAAAGTGGTTTTAAGAATTTAATATTATGTTTTCCTCTTTCTAGAAAACTAATCATAACTCTTAAAAATTCCTTATTCGACATATCGTGCGACCATGCGGCCATCAAGTATGTCATCCCTTCGGCATCAATACGTTGAGTATAA
>JAKLJM010000309.1 GCA_023151145.1 Bacteriovoracaceae bacterium
GCTGCATGTGCGCCTGGACTATTAAAGAATAAAGAAATGAGCTTTGATACATCAGTTGGAGCATTTACAGGTCTAAAGCCAAAAATTTCAGATGAGTTTCGAGTGGCTCCTGGCTTTGAGTACAAAATGCTTATGAAGTGGGGAGATGTTTTAAACCTTAATGGTGATCAGTTTGGATTTAACAATGATTTTTTGGCGATTTTTCCTATAAAGAATAGAAGTGATGAATTTGTGATGTGGGCAAATCATGAATACATTCATCCTTTGTTTGTCAGTGGTCATGATATGTTTAATCCCTCAATGAAGAAAAGTTTAGATCAAGTAAAAGTTGAAATGAAAGCCGTCGGAGGTTCATTGTTTCATCTTAAGAAGATTGGAGACGATTATCGATTTGAATTAAACTCAGAATTTAACAGAAGACTAGATGCTAATTCGAAAATTCCTTTTGCTAACGGTGAAACAATTCAAGGTGAAACATTTGCGATAGGAACGTTTGCCAACTGTGCAGGAGGAGTTACTCCTTGGGGGACTGTGCTTTCTGGTGAAGAAAACTATCAAAATTTTTATGGTGAAGTTAAGTACGATCAATCGGGAAAAAGAGAAAAAATCAACTCTAGTTGGAGTTATGGGTGGGATCAGTTTTTTAATCGCCCTCCCGAACATTATGGATGGGTGGTGGAAATAAATCCTTTCACTGGAGCAGCAAAAAAACATGTTAATCTTGGACGCTTCGCTCATGAAGGAGCAACAACTGCTGTCGCTAAAGATGGAAGAGTTGTTGTTTATTCTGGTGATGATGCAAATGATGAATGTTTTTATAAGTTTGTCTCAAATCATAAAGATTCATTTAAATCAGGAATTCTTTATGTAGCGAATTTAGAGAAAGGTGAATGGATTCCACTGACTATAGAAAATCCAATCTTAAAAAAACAATTTAAAACACAATTAGACATTCTGATTCAGACAAGAGTTGCCGCCAAGCTTGTCGGTGGCACTCCGTTAGATAGACCTGAAGATTGTGAAATTGATCCTAATAGCGGTGCGATTTATTTGAATTGTACAAATAATACTAAAAAGAATCGTCCGTTTGGATCTACATTAAAGTTTGAAGAATTAAACGATTTTTCAGGGACTAAATTTCGTTCAAGTGTATTCATCGAAGGTGGACCAAGTTCAGGAGTAGCATCTCCTGATAATATGGTCTTTGATAAAAAAGGAAATCTGTGGATCACCACGGATATTTCAGATGATAAAATTGGAGATAAAGACCATTCAAATTTTGGTAACAATGCTCTTTTTTATGTGCCTATGTCTGGACCCTTCGCCGGAAAACCTGTACGAGTTGCAGAAGGTCCGATAGAAAGTGAACTTACAGGACCTTGTTTTTCTCCTGATGGGAAAACTTTGTTTTTAAGTGTCCAACACCCAGGGGGCAACACTAAATCTTTCGACAACATTACTAGTCACTGGCCGGAGGGTGGAAGTTCCATTCCAAAGCCTTCAGTGGTGCAAATTAAAATTCCAGAATTTTTGCTTTAATAGATTTATATAAGGAGGATTTATGAAAATTTTATTATTAGCTTTATCATTATTATCTTTTAACTCTTGGTCGAAGATTAAAACAGAAACAGTGGAGTACAAAGAAGGTGATACTGTTTTAGAAGGCTATATTGCTTATCCAGCAAAACTTACTAAAAAAACACCTGTAGTTGTACTTGTGCATGAGTGGACTGGTTTAGGTGATTTTGTTAAGGGGCGTGCCGATGAGTTGGCTAAACGTGGATATATCGCTTTTGGCGCAGACATTTATGGTAAAGGAGTACGTCCCTCGACTCCAGAAGAAGCTGGGAAAACTGCAGGCTTATATAAATCCAATCGAGCACTTTTAAGAAAAAGAGCTGAAGCAGCATTGAATTATATTTCAACTGTAAAAAATGCAGATACATCAAAAATTGTTGCTGCAGGATTTTGTTTTGGTGGAACAACTGCACTTGAAATGGGACGTGCAGGTCAAAACATTGTGGGCGTTGTGAGTTTTCATGGCGGCTTAGGTGCTGACAATCTTATAGATGCAAAAAATATTAAAGGACAAGTTCTGGTACTTCATGGTGCAGTTGATCCTTATGTCTCTGAAACAGAATTAAAGAATTTTGAAAAGGAAATGAATGATAATAAAGTTGACTGGAGAATGGTAAAGTACGCTAACGCTGTTCATTCTTTTACAAATAAAGCTGCTGGAAATGATAACTCAAAAGGTGCTGCCTACAATGAAATGGCCGACAAACGTTCAATGGTAGATTTCCTTGCATTTTTAAATGAAGTAGCTCCCATTAAAAAATAGTATATAAAACATTGGCCTCATTTTCACGGTGGGGCCTATCTATTCAACTTCAAATAAGATAAATTTTAAATATCTAAGTTCAGTCATCATGAGTGGATAGGGATGATCGGTTGGTTGAGCACCTAAATAGACAACTCTTGCTCGCTTGTTTGACTTAGAGAAGGCATTTAAACATATATCCATAAAGACATCATAAGTAATATGACTTGAACATGAACTCGCGGCAAATAAACCACCAGGTTTTACCAGTTTTAAAGCTTGAGAGAAAACTCTGGTGTAAGCTTCAATGGCCTGTGGAATGGCTTTTTGATTGGGCGCAAAGCTCGGTGGATCAGCAATAACCAGATCATATTTTATTTTTTCTTTTAATTTTAAATCCACAAACTCAAAGGCATCCATCGCAACTGCGGTATGTTTTGTGGAAAGATTGTTAACTTCGAAATTGCGTTCACTTGCCTTAATCGCAGCTTTGGAAATATCCACACTGGTTGCACTTAAAGCGCCACCAAACGCCGCAAAGAGAGAAAATCCACCAGTATAACTAAAAAGATTTAAGACATGTTTATCTTTAGAAAAATTTTTGATTAAAAGTCTATTATCTCTTTGATCTAAGAAAAAACCTGTTTTAGCGGCATCTCTAATGTTTGAGGCAAAGGTGACTGAGTTTTCTAAGAATAAAACCTCATCTTTTAATTCGCCAAAAAGATTTTCTCCTTTTTCTTCTTCATGGTTTCTTCTTTTTAAATAAACACAATTAAGAAATGGTAAATCTCTTCTAAGCCATTCTACTAAAAGTTGATGGTTCCAAATTTTTTCCATGATAGGGTGATCATGTTTTATAACTGCTGTATCTGCATAGATATCAATATTTAAGCCACAAAAACCATCACCTTCACCGTTGATTAAGCGATAGGAATTTGTTTCTTTACTTGGAAAATGAGAGCGAAGAGTGAGTGCTCTTTTCCAATTATTTTGTGACCATAGTTTAAAAGTCAGAGCTTGATTATTTTTTCTGGTATGAGCATCATCATTTAAGAAAAGAACTCTACAGGTGAGCTGGGTATCTTCTTGAAAGACTGCAAAGCCCAGAGAATCTTTCTTGTGAATTAATTCAA
>JAKLJM010000310.1:0-3438 GCA_023151145.1 Bacteriovoracaceae bacterium
GTTATTGGCGTGAGTTCCAAACGTCTTTTTAATAGCTTTGGTTTCGCCAATATCTCCTAGAGGTGTAGAGGTTCCGTGTGCATTAACATAACCAATCTTTGTAGCATCAATTCCAGCGTCTTTAACCGCCATTGACATACATCTAAAAGCTCCATCACCCTCTGGGTGCGGTGCGGTAATGTGATGGGCATCTGAAGTAGCCCCATGTCCAATTATTTCACCGTATATTTTTGCTCCACGAGCGCGAGCTTTTTCAAAGTTTTCTAAAATAAGAACACCGGCACCTTCTCCCATAACAAAACCATCGCGGTCTACGTCAAAAGGTCTCGAAGCTTTTTCAGGGGCATCATTTCTTTTTGAAAGGGCTTTCATATTGATAAAGCCAGACATTCCGAGTGTCGAAACAACCGCTTCAGCTCCACCGGTTACCATCACGTCTTGTCTGCCCATCATAATTTCATATGAAGCTGCAGAGAGTGCGTGAGCCGCTGAAGCACAAGCAGATGAAATAGAGAAATTTAATCCTTGAAGATTATGGCTAATGGAAATTAATCCAGTGGTCATATTCGGAATAATGGCCGGAATAAAGAAAGGGGATATTCTTTTTGGTCCCTTTTCAATCATGGTCATCATGCTCTTTTCAATTTCAGGAAGACCACCAATACCAACACCCATGATACAACCCATGCGAGTTGGATCGTAGTGATTACTTTTTAAGAGTCCAGCGTGAGTCATGGCCTCATAAGTAGAGTGAAGAGCAAAGTGAATAAAGCGATCGTAGCGAGGAGCTTCTTTCGCTGCTAAAATATGATCTGCAATCTCGAAGTTTTTTACCACTCCGGCGAATTTTGTTCCTAGATTTTCTGTGTTGAAAGAATCAATGAGACTTACTCCTGATTTTCCTTCCAGTGCATTTGCCCAGACTTCATTTAAATTGTGTCCGAGACCATTAATCATTCCCATTCCTGTAATGGCAACTCTGTGCAAAGTTTTAGGTGCTTGCTCAGTCATGATCCAACCTCCATATTAAAATTTTTGGGGATTTAAAAATAGAAAAGCCCCATTAAAGGGGCTTTCTTAAAGAAAAAAAAATTAATTACGCTTGTTTCTTTTCTAAATAAGTAACGATGTCTTTTACAGTCTTTAGACCTTCAGCATCTTCTTCTGGAATTTCAACACCGAATTCATCTTCCATTTTCATCATTAGTTCAACGATGTCGAGTGAATCGAGGTTTAGATCGTCAACGAAGCTTGTTTCTAAAGTGATTTTAGAAGCATCGATTTTCGTCGCGTCGCTGATCAATTTAATTACTTTATCTTGCATCATTTTATGTCTCCTTAAAACTTCTTATAATGCTAAGTTAGTGTGTGCTAACCAAATCCTATTAAAAAACAGATACATTGTTTTATTAAATATACAATCCGCCGTCAATTTTTATTGTCTCTCCAGTGATGTATCCTGAAGCTTTTGAGAGGAGAAAACACACTAAGTTCGCAACTTCCTCTGATGCTCCTAGACGTTTTAACGGAATTGAAGCCATATAGCCTTCTTTTGTCTTGTCATCTAGCTTATCAGTCATATCTGTCACGATAAAACCTGGGCAAATTGCATTGCAACGCACATTTCTTGAAGCTAATTCTTTGGCCACTGCTTTCGTGTATCCAATTAATCCTGCCTTAGAAGCTGCATAAGCGCTCTGGCCAGCATTACCCATCAGACCCACAACTGATGAGATATTTACGATAGAAACGTTTTCTGCTTTCATCATCGATTTCGTCAAAATTTGAGTAATCATCATGGCCGATTTTAAGTTGGTGTTTAACGTCGCATCGATATCTTCTTCTTTTGATCGAAGTAAAAGTGCGTCGCGAGAAATACCAGCATTGTTTACTAACCCGGTAATGGCTCCATGTTTTTCCACGAATGCTTCTAGTTCTGTTTTAACTTTTGCTGTATCAGTTACGTCAAAGTTTAAAGCAGTCACTTGGCTTGCTCCAAGTTTAATAAGTTCTTCTTTTAGTTCCATGGCTTTTGTTTCATCACCACGGTAATTGAAAATCACATGCGCCCCTTGGCGAGCAATGACTTCCGCCATTCTTCTTCCTAAGCCTCTTGAAGCTCCTGTGATCAAAATATTTTTTCCACTTAAATCTGAATAAACTACGTTCATACGAACTCCCCAACTTTCTAAAAAGGTTCCAGGAACCTTATGTAGTGCAATAAAATTATGGGAAAGGATAGAAAGAAAGAGAGGAGAGTTCAATAAGAAAGTTGGAGATGTAAGATTTTTAAGAAGCATATTGTTAAGTGTGAAGTTTATAGTTATAAAATCTTTATGAAATCTATAGCTAAATTACCAAAGCCCAAAGTCTCTGAAAGGATGAAAATTTTTGTTGATCATGGAATCGATCAATTACCTTATTGGGATTTTTGCTGTGATCATGGCTATATTGGAATTCACGCTTTAAAAAGTGAAAGATTTAGCGAAGTACATTTTGTTGATCAAATCCCTCATATTATCGAAAGATTACAGGCACTCTTTGCTCAATCAGATAAAGTGAAACCAGAGTATAAATATTTTTTTCATATCGCTGCAGGTGAAGACTTGATAACGAAAGTGGAAGGAAATTGTTTAATCGCAGGAGTCGGAGGCACGACGATAAAAGTGATTTTAGAAACATTGTCACAAAAAGATTTGCTTCATGCCAAAAGATTGCTTCTTTCTCCTCATCTTGATGAACATATACTCAATCCTTTTATGGAAAGTTTTAACGATCGGTATAAGTTGATGGAAAAAATTGAAATTCCAGAGGGCAAAAGAGTGCGACCACTTTATATCTATGATCGCACGTAAGTTTTAATTTCTAATAAGATCTTCTAATTCAGCAAATGAATCTTCTTTGTCCATTGAAACAACTTTAATGTTTTTGTTAATTTTACGAACAAGACCCATTAAAACACGCCCAGGGCCAACTTCTAAGCAAAGTGTATCGTCAGAAAGTTTTAGAATCGATTGAGTCCAAAGCACTGGGCCGTAAGCTTGTTCAAAAAGATTGGATTGAATAATGTCAGGGTTTGTTCCTGCAGAATATTCCATAGCGTCTATGTTGGCGATGTAGGGAACATTATTTTTATTCCAATTCATTTTTTGGAATTCAAGTTTTAATTTATCAGCAGCTGGTTTCATTAAGCTAGAATGAAAGGGAGCTGAAACGTTTAACTCCATTGAACGGTGAGCTTCTTTATAATTTTCTTCCAACCATTTTACGGCACGAAGGCAAGCTTCGCTTTCACCTGAAATAACAATTTGCGTTTGTTCATTAAAATTTGCGGGCATTACTTCTGAGCCTGGTTTTGAAACCGCGGCACATGCTTCGCGCACAACATTTTCTGGAACTTTTAAAATCGCAAACATTTTACCTGTACCCACTGGTACT
>JAKLJM010000310.1:3489-4491 GCA_023151145.1 Bacteriovoracaceae bacterium
CTTTAATGCGTCTTCAGGTCCTTCAAACATAATTTTTGAAAGCTCGAAACCTAGTGCCTTATTCGCATTATCAAAAAGTGAAAATGCAGAGTGTCCTTCAATATTTTTTCCCATACCAACATATTGTGAACCTTGGCCGGGAAATAAAAGTGTAACGGATTTAATCATAATAAGTTCCTTTTCAATTCTAGTAACGAAGTAACGTCGCACCTGCTGTTAAGCCAGCGCCGAATGCATCGAAGACAACCAAATCACCACGCTTAATTCGACCATCTTGAATCGCTTCATGAAAAGCAATGGGAACAGTAGCCGCTGATGTGTTTCCATATTTATCAATATTCACAATCATTTTATCCATGCTGACTCCAAGAAGATTAGCTGTGGTTTCGATAATTCTGATATTGGCTTGATGAGGAACAACCCAGTTCACTTCTTCAAGTTTGACTCCGGCCATTTCTAAAACTTTTTTTCCATTTTCAGCAAGAGTTCTCGTCGCCACTTTAAACATCTCTTTACCTTTCATTTGCATGAAGTGAGTGCCTTCAGTGATATGTTCTGCTGTAATGGGAGCGACCGCTCCACCAATTGGTTGGTCAAAAAATTCTCCACCAGTTCCATCAGAGTTTAAAATAGTTGCTAAAATTTTAGAAGGAGAGCCAGCTTCAGCGCGACCTACGATGGCCACACCACATCCGTCTCCAAAAAGAATACAAGTGTTGCGATCTTTCCAGTTCACTTCGCGAGAAAGCATTTCTGAACCAACAACTAAAACATTTTTACACATTCCAGTTTTAATAAATGAGTTGGCCATGTTTACTCCGTAAACAAAACCAGAGCAAGCAACAGAGATATCTAGACAGGTACAGTTATTGGTCATGCCTAGTTTTACTTGTAGGATACAAGCAGAGTTTGGCAACTTCACGTCTGGAGTTACAGATGCAAAGATGATCATATCAATATCATTAGGTTCAAGGTTCGCGGCTTTTAATGCGTCTTTAGTTG
>JAKLJM010000311.1 GCA_023151145.1 Bacteriovoracaceae bacterium
ATCCATACCAATTTCCACAAAACCATTTTTTTCCAAAAGATTTTTTCCAGTTAAATATAATTCACGTTTTAGAGTTGGACTTGGTAATTGATCTTCGCGAATTAATTTTTGATTTTTTAACTTATCTGGTAAATGAGCATAGCTATAAAAAGCAATCATATCAGGATTTAACTCAACTACTTTAGAAAAAGTATCTTCGATGGTATTTAACGTTTGATTAGGAAGCCCATAAATGAGATCAAAATTAATAGATTCTACGTTTCGAGATCGTAAATATTTTACAATACCATCAATCATTTCAAAAGATTGCTCGCGATTAATCGCTTTTTGAACTTTGGGGTCAAAATCTTGAATCCCAAAAGAAAAACGAGTCACACCTAGAGATAACAACATTTCAAGTTGTTCAAAAGAAACTGTACGAGGATCAACTTCGATTGATCCAAAAAAATCCTCACTTTTTGAAAAACAAAGACTATCAATGATTTTTTTAAGATTGGCCGCAGAAAGAAAATTCGGTGTCCCTCCACCAAAATGAATGGAATTTATTTTTATCGACTGCCCTTTAAATCGAGATGAAAAGAAATGCGAATAAAGGCTCCATTCCTTAAGAAGATATTCGACAAAGACATCTTCATTATCGTGGTTTTTCGTAATAACTCGACTACACCCGCAGTAATAACAAAGTTTTTCACAAAAAGGGACATGGACATAAATATCTACTCCACTTGATGTTTGATAGTCCTTAAAGACTCCAGACATCCACTGCGCCTCAGTAGGCATATCATGCCAATAAGGGACCGGCGGAAAGCTGGTGTAGCGAGGTATGGCTTTATTGTATTTATTAATTAATGTTTCTAAATTCTTCATATTTAATAGATACTTTAAAATCACAATATAAAAACTGACGTACGTCATATTTTTATAATTTTATTATGATTTAATGAAAAAGGTAAGGATTAAACAATGAATAATCAAAACGTTAAAAATATCTATAATGAACCCTATCGCCTCATGTTTCCGCTGGGAACATTATATCTTTTATGGGGAATTTTTCTCTGGATCCCTCAGCTTTGGAGTCAAGAAAGTTATCCAATCACTCTCCATCGAACCTTAGTCCTCAATGGCTTTATGGCCATGTTCGTAGGTGGTTTTTTGATGACTGCTGTACCAAAATTTTCTCGAACACATGCAGCTACAAAAGGTGAAACTCTAAGCTATGTTGTGGCGACTTTAATCATCATTGGATTAGCTTTTCTCATTACAGAACCCATTTTACTTTCTTTAAGCAGTATTCAAGCCTTTCTCATCTTCATCTTTGCGTTTAGAAGATTTCGCTTAACCAAGGCATCCCCTCCGTTTACCTTCGTATTTATTTTTGTAGGTTTCCTCCTTTGGATCTTAGCAGGAATACCAGGGAATTTATTCTCTCAAATCCCGCAAGTTTCCTTACAATATGATGGTGCCATATTAGCTTTTATCTTAGGAATTGGCTCAAAACTTATCCCTGGAATTTTAGGTCACAGTGAAATTTTACCACCTCACCAATCATCATTAAAAAAAATCACCCTCTTTTCAAGTATTCCAAAATATTTTTATCTGCTTATGCTTTTATTTGCCTCTAGCTTTCTTCTCGATGTGCAATACGGCAATTGGTTAAGATTTTTCATCGTCCTTTTTATGTCGATGCGATTTTGGAAAATATATCTTCTTCCCCCAATTAAAACATCTCTTACAATATGCATTTGGATTTCTTCTTGGTTAATCCTTTTGAGCGTCTTTCTGAAAGCTATTTGGATTGAAGGATTTATCCATGCTGGACATTCGTTTTTTATCAACGGAATTGTCCTGTTAAGTATTTTAGTGGCCACGAGAGTACTCGTCGCCCATGGACCTATGAAAAAAGAATTAGAGAATTCAAAGTGGATCTACGCCGTAGCATTTTTTATTGTACTGGCAGCAGCAACAAGAGTGAGCGCTTATTTAATGCCTGATACTTACTATCGCCATTTGGCCTATAGTTCTTTTTCGCTGGGAATAGGTTTAATTTTATGGAGTATTCGATATCTAAAATTTGTCAGAATCTTCCCGATGGAAATAAAGGTCAATGGATAAACCAACACTAACAGTCTATTCATGTTCTGGTTGCTCCAATGTCGCTCAACTCGCGAATCGTATAGCTGTGAACCTAGATAGAAATAAACTTGCAAAAATGTCTTGTATCGCCGGCATCGGAGCAGGAGTACCTAGTTTAGTAAATGTTGCACGTAATTCAGAAAAAATCTTAGTCATCGACGGATGTCCAATCGCCTGTGCGAAGAAGTGCATGGATAATCAAAATATAAATATTGATAAACATCTCATACTAACGGAATTCTCCCTTAAAAAAAATGATGACAGCGAATTTGATGAGGAAATTTTTACTTCGATACTCAGTAAAATAAAACTGATAATGTCCAAAATTATCTAATCTAAATCATAATCACTTCCCTTTATTTATTTTATAAACAGAGAATCAAAATCTTATTCAAATGGATAAAAATATGAATGAAACTTTCACCGAAAAAATTCAATCTCTCCCCAACTGGCACCCGATTGTCACTTACTTTAAAGAGAACCACGAACTAAGACAGCTATTAAGTGAACTCGCCAAAACTGACCCTACCACTGATTTCCCCTATTTTTTCAACGTTTTTAATCAAATCGCTCAAGTTGATACTCGCTACACAAGAAAGGAAAATCAGCTATTCCCTTACTTAGAAAAATATGGTTGGAATGGGCCAAGCCAAGGAATGTGGTCATTCCATGATTCAAATAGAAATATCATTCGAACGATCAGAAAATTTATTGAGGAAAACAATATTATTCCCATTAAAAACTTGATTCCCAAACTAATTGGTGAACTTCAGCACATGATGCTCGTAGAAGAACAGCATTTACTTCCTTATTCTTTTCAACTACTAAAAGAAGAAGACTGGAAAAAGATGCACGAAGGAGAAGATGAAATTGGTTATGCCTTTGGTGTATCTCCAAACATAAACAATCAAATATCTTCTACTACAATATCTTCAAGTCCGTCGGACAAGCAAACTTCAACATTTCATGGGCTAAAGATGGACGAAGGATTAATGAACTTAGAGCAAATTAATTTAATGTTGAGATTTCTTCCCGTAGATTTAACTTACGTTGACGAGAATGATCGAGTCATTTTTTATAACCGCGGTGAAGAAAGAGTGTTTCCCAGAAGTCCGGCGGTCATAGGAAGAGAAGTGCGTTTCTGTCATCCACCAAAAAGTGTCGATACTGTTCTGCAAATATTGTCGGAATTCAAACAAGGCACAAAAAACGAAGCCGAATTTTGGATTGATTATAGAAATAAAAAAATTCATATTCGCTACTTTGCAATTAGAGATTCTCAAAATAATTACA
>JAKLJM010000312.1 GCA_023151145.1 Bacteriovoracaceae bacterium
AATTCAATAAAAATCAAAACATTGAAGAGATTCTCATTTATTTTTTTAATGCTCCTAATTTAATTGAAATGGATGAGAAAGGAAAAATTCGTGGATCTTTTTTTGATAAAATTGAAGATTTGGCAAAAAAATCAAACTTACGATTTCATTATAAAAAAGTGACCATCCCACGTTTAGAAAACGAGATGGCCAATCCAGCCGTCCCATCCTGTGTATTAACCATTTTTAAATCTGATAAACGAAGCGGAAAATTTAATTATATTTATGAGTATAAAGATAAAGTGAAAGTAAAAGTTTATCGCCACTCAGCTGAAAATAAAATTGTTGGCTTAGAATCATTTTCACAAAACTCTAAACTCACACTCGTCACTCATACGCCCATTATGGTGGAGAGCTTAGGTGAGAAGGGGCTAGATGTTAAACTTATTTTGGATTTAGATCTGGCCATACGTATGTTAGCGACTAAAAAAGTACAAGGTTTTGTTGGAGCGGATTTATTAGTTGAAAGTACCGAAGAATTTAAAAATAAAGAAATTGTTCCAGTAAGTACGGTTGCGGAAAGAGAATTATTTGCAGCCTGTTCTAATAATATTAATTCAACTGTCTTAGAGAAACTGCGAGCTGGTTTTTTAGACTGGGAATTATAATTCCCTCACTTTGAAATGAGGGAAGTTTATTAAAAATTAAAATTTACTTTTTTAGGATACATTTCTTTTAAATTTCTAAAAATGGCCCTAGCGTATTCTACTTTCGCGTTCCCTGGCTCACCATTATATATTTGAAGTGCTCTGAAATAGATTTCAGATGTTTTGGTGTCGTGTTTAGCATCGACAACGATCAGATAAGTCTTTAGTAAAATTCCACCATAGGTAACGGCCAATTCAATATCACTCATGATTAATGTTTTTACTTCAGAAATAAACTCGGGATCATCTTTAGAAACGGCAATTCGATCCCAGGCCTGTTTCCATGTTGGATCAATACAGGTTTTTATTTTATTATTAAAATACTCGATACTGTCACTAGCAGCATAGGCCGTGCCATTTAATCCCAATTGATCATTGACTTCATTTATTCCAGCACTAGTGAATTGCGTTAACCCCACTGCTTTGGTTGGACTAATGGCCTTAGGGTTAAAGGTCGATTCTTTTTTTATTAAGCCAGTAAGTATCCAAGGATCAATTTTAAAACACTCAGAAACCTTTATGACGTTTTCTGCGATTGCTTCAGATGTCTCATAGCTAATTCGAGGGTTGGTTTTCTTAATGTAATTCATAATGTCTGATCGGGTAGGAGTTTCTGACATCATGGAAAAGTCTTTTTCAATTAAAGATGAGTTTAAACGAAACCCTTTAATCGTAACTGGTCCGTCACCTGCGATACTTAAAGTGGATAGAGTAATAAAAGAGAGAACTGTAGTTAGAATTGTTTTCTTTTTCATAACTGATATTTATGTTGTCAGTTATGCTTCGAAAAGGAGGTGTGTAAAAAAGAAAGACTTAAAAAAGTGTAAGCTGATTGGAACGGGATTGTTTTTGTGAAACGATTTCGCGAGTTTCGTAGGGTAATACTTCAAACTTAGTGTAAGAATCTTTAAAAGTTTGGATAACAAAAAAAGACATGTCGGGATACTTAAACTTTAAATCGCGCATTTCTTCAGTTATAAGTTCGATGTTTTTTGGATCATCATCGCTCATTCCAAAACGATGAAAAGGACTAGTACCATAATCACCTAAAGCTTTTTCTACTGAAAAACGGATGGCGTCTTTTTTAAGTTCAGGCACTGTCTTCGTTAGAGTTAAATCGCCCAATTCTTTTCTAATATCCACGTTAGAAACTGGGTAAATACTATGATAATTAGGAGCAATCGGTAAGTGTCCGTCTTTTACCATGAGATCAATACCGGCTTTGATTGTTTCTGGATGATGTCCACGCGCAGTGATCAGAGAGACTGGTCTTTGATTATAAGTCGCATGATAAAACGAATTCCAAGAAGGTGCTTTCCAGGCGTGGTCGGCATTTTCAAGGGCCTTCTCAATGTCTTCGATAAAAGTTTGTTTGATTCCACTTCTTACCTGATTGGCAGTGAATTTTTTATCGCGAAAATGGCGAAAGGATCCCGATTCGTCATTGAATTCCATAAAGTAATTTTCATACTTACCGGATTTTCCAATATCCCTATGGTTTTCCGCGAACTCCCCAGAGGAAAGGGTGATTTCTTCACCAGTTTTTTTGTTAAAAAGTATGATGGGAGTAGAAAGATAAGCGACGTTATCATCGAAATCGAAAAAATAAAAAGACCTTCCACCTAAATGAAAATTGCGATCTTCTTTTTTAGGAATTTCGAAATCAAAACTAAGCTGTGTGCCCATTTTGATTTGCGATTTTCGCGTATTTTTACGAATCATATTCGCCTCGTCTTAAGACTAATATACCAGACTATAAGTCGATGACAAGCTTTGAGAGCTCGACAATTTCTTTCGGGTATGAAGCTGTATTTAGTTTTTCTCCGTTTTCTTTTTTAAGCTGAATAAGATTTGTTAAACAAAGCGCTCGCACTGCTTGAGGGCGATCATCATTTTCAGCACAAATTTCATAAAAGCCTTGAGCTTCCTGGCGATAGTCGGGGTGAACGGCCAAAATTTCTTTTATTAAACCCATGTCTTTTCCGGCTTGGATAATAGGAGTTGGAACATGGTGAAGAGCACCGGGAGGAAGGGATCTAATGTCTTTAATTGTTGGCAGTTGTGCTTCCGTTGTATCAAGGACAATTTTAAATTCTTCGACCGACATATTTGCGATCTCTGATTCGGTATAGCTTCTTTTTTGTAAAATTTGTGGTTGAGCAGAAATTTTATTCTCTACTTCTTCTTGCTGTTTTTTCAAATTTTGTTGGATGAGGGATTTTAAGTCGCGCTTTTCAGTTTTTTGTAAGCCCGCATTGGTTAAACTGACTTCTTGAGTGACTTCTAGTAACTCAGGATCCTCAGCGATTTCGACTGGGTTTTTCTTTTGGTTTTTTGCCATTGAAAAGAGCACTAAACCTAAAATCAAAAGGGCAAGTCCTGAAAATCTTAAAAGTGTTGTCTTCTTCATCGCAAAATCCTTTCAATTAAGGGGAAACCTATGGTCTAAACCCACTAAATTCTATAGTTTTAATGGATTTTACGCACAGTGGCTACCAGAGTCGAGAAAAATAGCTAAACCGTGTAAAAATTGACTCAGATTTCCCTGACACTCTAGGGTTATTTTGGTTAAATAGCCTTAAAACGAGGATCGTTTTTACACACAATATTTTCTATTTTTTGAGGGACTTATGACTTCTTTTGCAGAATCTCATAAAGGCAATTTTGTTCATCTACATCTTCACACCCAGTACTCACTTTTAGATGGAGCCATTCGTTTAAAAGACCTGAT
>JAKLJM010000313.1 GCA_023151145.1 Bacteriovoracaceae bacterium
AAGTTTTAATACTCAATTACAAAAACTAAAAAAAGGCATCCATTGTGTGATTGCCACTCCAGGTCGTCTTACTGATCATATCAATAAAAGCACTATTGATTTATCAAAAGTAGAATACTTCATCATCGATGAAGCCGATCAAATGCTTGATCTTGGTTTTTATGATCGACTAACAAAAATCTTCGAACAACTTCCAAAAGAAAAAAAGACTTGGCTCTTTTCGGCCACCATGTCGGATAAAATTAAATTAATCACTGAAGCTCACTTAATAAACCCAACCATTATCGAGCTCACTGACCAAAAACCGAAAAAAAGTATTGAACACACTTTAGTAGAAATAAATGATGAATTAAAATATCCTTTCTTAAAATTTTTAATTAAAAAAGAAAAAATTAAATCCGCTCTTATTTTCGTCAACACCAGAGAAAAAGCAAAATTCATTGGTGAACGATTAATTTTTGATAAATACAAAGCCTATTACCTTATGGGCGACATGAGTAAACATGCCAGAAAAAAAGCCCTAGATGGTTTGAAGTCTGGCGAATATCGTTTTTTAGTGGCGACAGACGTCGCTGGTAGAGGGCTAGACATCACCAATCTCACTCATGTTATTAACTTTGATATGCCAGACATTGCCGATCAATATGTTCATCGCCTAGGGCGCTCGGCCCGCTTTGACAGACAAGGGAAGGCCATCAGTCTTTATGCCCCATTTTATGAGGAGAAGTTCTTAAACCATATTGAAGCAGAACTTGGTGAACCCATTAAAAAGGTGCGCTATAACGAGTTTAAAACCAATATAATCGACAAGATACCTCTAGAAGTGCAAAAACTTATGCGCCGTAAGCGCCACGAAGATGAAGACGACTTTTTCTAAGCCCCTGACTTTCTAATAAAATCTTTCCTCCCCTATGGGCCAATAAAAATTGTGTTATCATTATTTATGATGAGGACGCTTCTTTTAGATGTGAACTATTTTCCAGTAAAGATCATCAGTTGGCAAAAAGCGATTACCCTACTTGTCACCAATCGCGCCGAAATGATCGATGAATACAGTGATAAAATCATTAGGTCTGTCTCTTTGTCTCTAAAACTCCCAAAAATTCTTCGTCTCTATCAAACACATAAACTTAGTTACTCCGTTCGCTTTACTCGCCTAAATGTCTTTCACCGAGATAATTTCCAATGCCAATACTGCTCGATTAGACTCCCTGCTTGTGAGCTGACCTTTGATCACGTGGTCCCAGTTTCAAAAAAAGGAGAGACCACCTGGGAAAATGTCGTTACTTGCTGCAAACCTTGTAACACCAAAAAAGGGCCTAAAACCTTACAAGAATCCAGAATGAAATTGCTAAAAACCCCTCGAAAACCAAGCTGGTCCATCGAACTATGCCTTCGTCTAAAAGAAGATGACCCTCTTGAATGGTGGGATTTTTTCCCTAAAAAACTTGCAAGCTAATTCACATAAATTTAGAATGAATCCGTAAAACTTACGGAGCATAAAATGAAATATTGGTTAATGAAATCAGAACCTGATGTTTTTTCAATTGATGATTTAAAAACAAAAAAACAATCAGGATGGGATGGAGTCAGAAACTACCAAGCAAGAAACTTCATGCGTGATGAAATGAAACTTGGGGATTATATTTTATTTTACCATTCAAGTTGTGAAGTACCAGGGGTCGCAGGCCTTGGCAGAGTTTGCAAAGAATCTCATCCGGACCCCACTCAATTTGATCCTAAATCAGATTATTATGATGAAAAGGCCACCAAAGAGAACCCTCGTTGGTTTATGGTCGCAGTTGAGTACGTGGAGAAATCTAAAAGTTACTTGCCGCTATCTGAACTTAAAAACATCAAAGGACTTGAAAAATTACCGCTTCTACAAAAAGGGTCGCGATTATCTATTAATCCGGTCTCAAAAGAGGAATTTCAAATTATCACTTCTAGAATTGGAATTGATGTTTAAATAAAACTTTAAGGGTAGAAATCTCTACCCATAAAGTTAAGAAACTATTTTTTACAGAGATATTTAATTGTTGGAAGTGGAACACCTTTAGCTTTTGTTTTTTGTACAATCGTTAAGTCTTCACCCACCATGGTATAAGTCGACGTTTGAACTTGTTTGGCCACTTCTGCACCTTCATAAAGAAGTGTCGCTTTAAAATCCACCACAAATGAATTACTTGTACAACGAGACTTGTAAAAAGCATCTTTGTAACTATTAGTTGATGGTATTTCTCTAAATTGATCATCAATAAAATATTCTCTTTCAGCACCATCAGAAACAATTAAAAAGCCAGCAGTTGTTGAAACGATTTCTTTTAAACTCACTCTACTTCCAGCTCGACACTCATAAAATCCTTCCATCTGTGGACAGGCAAATGATTGAAGTGAAATAAACGCTAAAAACGCCATTAGAAAAAACTTCATAAATCCTCCTTGAAAAAATAAGTCTATAAATTATATTTTCAAACAGACACTCAAATGTCAAAAATGAGCAAAAAAAAGGAAGCCCTATGGCTTCCTTTTCTTATTCACAAATCTATTAACGGATTAGATTCGATCAAGAGCAAAGTTCATTGGCTGTGTTACTTGCACTGACTTCCCGCCTTTTGGTTCCGGGAACTGGATTCCGTTTAAAACGTTACGGATACATCCTCTTACTTGGTCATCTGTAATTTCAGCAAAAGCAACTTCCGATCTTGTCACTCTACCACCTGTTCCGATGGTAAATCTAAATTCGACACGACCTTGAAGATTGTTTCCTGATTTCTTTTTATCTAATTCAGACTGATAACAATGTCTGAATTGTGGAATATGTTCACGAAGTAGTCTTCTAACAGCATCACTATCGATAGTTGGCTGAGCAATTCTTTCGATAGGAATTCCCGCTACTGAAATCTCGCCTTTTTCTGCAAGACCTGTAAACCCTCTAGATGAATCAATTTTTCCTTTCGCTGAGCCTGTTAAAGATCCAACATTAGTCAAAACTTTACTCGGATTAGTCGTTCCAGTGGTCGTACCAGTAAATCGTCCGTCACCAGATCCACCACCAATACCATCACCTAAACCACCACCAGAGCCGCCCCCAGCACCACCATCATCTTTAGCGTTTGGATTTGTTTTCAATCGGCCAATGGCTCCACCTTTTTTAATAAGGCCATCAGTTAAATTGGAAAAATCTCCACCCTTATACGTATCACCGCTACCACCAGAGTTCCCATCTTTCGACGGAACTTTACCTTTGGCCGCTCCAGTTCCAATATCTGTTTTTGGAAGCTTTCTAATATCTGTACCTGGTTTATAGGCCGTTTTGTTTTTAGAAAGAGGATCACCTTTTTGGACATCTTGAACTTTTGATTGCTTTGGATCA
>JAKLJM010000314.1 GCA_023151145.1 Bacteriovoracaceae bacterium
GAGAACATTTAGCAGAAGATCAAATCAGTGATTATATCAAAGAAGAGTTTGGTGGTTTTTTTATTCGCAATGAAAAGCTTGACCCTAATAGTGTCGAAACTCTGATAAAAGAAAATCGTGCCGATGCAGTGTCGTTTGGAGTTTTATATATTGCCAACCCCGACTTAGATGTGAGAGTTAAAAACAAATACCCATTAAATCCTCCAAACCCACAAACCTTTTATGCAGTAGGAACTACAGGGTATACGGATTATCCTTATTTTAAAAACTAGAATCTATTTTCGATATTTCTTTAAGGCCATGGGTAAAATATCAATTAAATCCACAGGCCTTAAAGAAATCTGATCAAAGCCTTTCTTTAAAAGCATTTTTGCACAATCATTATGTAATGTAGCACCAAGAATTGAAGCTTTAGAAGAAGAAAGCCCTTGCGCCCGAAAAGCTGCAATCATTCCGGCCAAGACATCTCCAGTTCCAGCTTTTGCTAAAGCCATCTCACCATTGGTGATTCTATAAAGAGTTGATCCATCATAAATCAATGTTTCATGACCTTTTAAAAGAATCGTGCACTGATATTTCGCATAAGCATCTAAGATTGATTGCACACGATTATTTTTAACCTGAGAAATAGGTTTATTTAATAATCGAGCGAGCTCTCCCTCATGAGGAGTAAGTATCCATTCACTGGGCAATGGGTATTTTTTATTTTTAATTTTTGCCAATAATGTCAATGCATCAGCATCGATTAGGGCCATTTCATTTTTACAAGTTTTTAAAAATTGCTGGAAAAATTTTTGCGCCCGTTGATCTGTCCCCATACCAGGACCTAATAAAAATAAGCTCCCTTGAAAATCTTTTAAAGCTTTAAATTGAAAATCCCGCACAATAATGTCGGGATTTTCAAACCATGAAAATTTCTTTGCGTCGGAAACTAAAACGGTATAGCCAGCTCCTGCCCGCATGGCAGATAAGGAAGACATCACCCCTGCACCAAGATAAAGAGCGTTTCCACCACACACGACAACACGACCAGAACTTCCCTTATGAGAAAACTTCGATCGTTTCGGGAGAAATTTATAAATACTTCTGGAGACTTTTTTACTTTTCATTATTTATTTAAATTTTCAAAAAAAGCTAAATCACTTGAAAGATTTTTTGAGGCCAAAAATTCTTCACTATAAAGTTTAGATAAACTTCGCTCTCCACCATCACACCACATTGTGACATAGGTTTTATATGGATTATTTTTTTTCTTTTCTTCTAATGCTACTTTTAAAGCAAGGGCGACATTTAAGGCCGATGAAGAACCTAGGGTGATGCCGTCATGAAAGCGAACATAATGGGCCACACTTACTAATTCTTGATCAGTTAATGAATAAACATCATCAATTTTTGCCTCTTTAAAATTGGCCACTAATCGCATGATACCAATTCCTTCAGTTAAAGAAGAACCCACGGCCTTAAACTCCCCATGCTTAATGAAATGATAGAGTCCCGATCCTTCTGGATCGACCAATAAGGTTTTAATTTGAGGATTTTTTTCTTTGAAAAATTTTGTACATCCCCCCATCGTACCTCCAGAACCAGAGGCTGAAATAAAAAAATCAATTTTCCCGTCAGTCTGCTGCCAAATTTCAGGGGCAGTTGTTTCATAGTGAGCTAAATGATTATCTAGATTTTCAAATTGATTGGCCCACCAATATTTTTGAGGAGATTCTTCCGCCATTCTTCTGGCCGTATGATAAAAATGATTTTGATCGGCAAAAGGACAAGGAGGAACAGTAATTAATTTTGCTCCAAAAAATTCAATTAAACGCTCTTTTTCTTTCGCTTGATTATTGGGCATAACAATGGTCACATCAAAACCTAAAGCTCTGCCAACGATGGCGAGCCCTATCCCTGTATTTCCAGCCGTTCCTTCAATAATCCCCATTCCTTTTTTAAGTAATCCTTTCTCCATGGCCTTTAACACCATTGATTTCGCTGCACGATCTTTTATGCTTCCACCTGGATTTAAGTTTTCACACTTAACCATAATTTTTGCATCAGCAATTTTTGATAAAGAAGGAATTTCAATTAAGGGTGTATTACCAATAGCATTTAGAACTGACATATAAGCGCTCCCCGAAAAAAAAAAAAGATAAATGAATTATCTCATAAGATGATAACAAAATTTCGCTATCTATGGGGAGAAAGTTTGAGGGAAAAACTATTCCCGAGGGCGTACTTCAAGTAATTCAATAAAAAAAGTAAGATGAGAATGACTAGGAATGATGTTACCAATTTGACGTTCACCATAAGCAAGATGACTAGGAACAAAAAGTTTTCGTTTACCACCAACTTTCATACCAACTAAACCTAAATCCCATCCCTTAATGACTCGTCCTGTGCCAAAAACAAATTGAAAGGGTTTATTTTTTAAAATACTTGAATCAAAAACTGAACCATCATCAAGAAAGCCTTCGTAGTGAACAAAGACTAAAGCACCTTTTGAGACTTCTAATCCTTCACCAATTGATAGATCTTCAATTATTAATTCCACCACTAAAACCTATTCCCTACCTAAGAAGTATCGCACTTCTGCGTCTTTTAACTCAAACTGATAAACAGCTTCAAGATAATTTTTGTAAGCCTCGGCTTTAAGAGAATAACTTTCAATAATATCTTTTGCTGGTGTTAATCCTAAGGCGACGCCTGAGCCAACTTTATTCATCAACTTTTTCGAATCTTTGTAAGCTTGTTGATAAACTTCAGCTTTTAAAAAAGTTTCCTCATATTCAAAGCTCAATTTATCAAACATCAAAGGAAGATTATTTTCAGCAAAAATCTTCTCACGCTTCATTTGTTCTGCCTCTAAAACCGCTTCCATTTTTTGACTCTGACGACTACCAAAATCAAAATCCCAAACAAAACCAATTCCTAATGAAAAATCTGATTGATTGTAAGGATCATAGGAAAAATCAGATATCTGCTTTTCACTACCTGGAGTTTTGCGGTATTCGTATTTAGAGAATAATCCAAAGACTGGGTAGAGTGCTTTTGATTCAGATAAAGAAAAAAGATTTTTAGCCTTTTCTCCAAAAACCGCTCTTTGATAATCAATATTCGACGTTAAGACTTCAGATTTTAATTTTTTTAGATCTAATTTTTCAGAGGAGCGAAACTCAATCCAATCTTCATCTAAGCTAATATCATTTGAAGAAAAATCTTGAGTGATAAACCTCAAACCAAGTTTAGCTAACTCTAGACCTTTATTCACTTCGATAAGTTTTGCTTTGGCCATAGACCGAAAGATTTTTAACTTTAAACTATTTTCATCGTTCTCTTTACCAGGCTTAATTCCGTTAACTGCCTCATCTAAATCTTTAAT
>JAKLJM010000315.1 GCA_023151145.1 Bacteriovoracaceae bacterium
AATATAACTCCTATTAAAGTGAGAATAACGATGGTTTTATTCACAAATAAAACTTGATTTAAGGCTTTATCAGCATCTTTACTTAAATACGCTGTTTGATATTCAATCATCTTATCCAGAGACACTTTGTATTTTTCAGCAGCTACAACACAATCTTCATAAAATATTTTCAGTAATTCTTTACGATCTTCAGCTGTACCACTTTTATAAAGCTTTAAAGCTCGCTCTCCGATTGCTTTAAACTGAATCCAATTGGTATTCAATTCTTGATAAAGAATTTCTTCCTCTTTAGTGACAAGAGATTTTGCAAATATAGCATTGGTCTCTTCATAACGATTAATCGCCTCTATTGTACTTTTGTAGGCATTCTCTGCAATCGTCGAAGAAAGTCCTTCGATACCTAAAGTCCGAAGCTCAATTCGAACAGTTCGATAAGTAAGGGCCATCGAGTTGACCATTAATAAACCAGGAACATCATGGCCGACGATTCCTTCATTAATACTTTGCACTTGATTTAAACCTCTATACGCCACCACACCCACAATTGTAGTAATGGAAAGAAGGAGAGTGCACAGAAACATGATCTTCATTTTGAAACTTAATTTCACGAGAAAGTTCATTAAAAAATTCATGGCTTCTTCCTTGTTTTAAATTAAAAAGCGTTTGACGTTTTTAACTACTGTAGACTACCTATCGTTGAATCTCCCCTTGACTTAACTTAGACATATCTGTGACAAATATTAAAGAAAAACTGTTGGCGGTGTTATTTGTTTAGTTTCACTAAACAAATAACTCAACATTTCTAAACCAATTAGGCTATAAAACGTCGCGAATACATTCACTTAGACCAGATGTCTTTAATTGGGAAAAAACGAACGAGGGTAATCATTGATCATCTTTTATGATGCGAAATTAAGGATCTCTTAAAATCATTCAAGCCACTGTCTAGATAAATTCAATTAAATTATTGGAAGAATAGATTTTATCTATTGCCATTATATTCTGTCACCGTTGCTTTTGAGGCAGATTGACCACCAAGCGTTTAAGGCCTATCATTAAGGTATGAAGAACTTATCACTCATCTATTCTCGTAAAACCATCGCACTTTCATAGTGGGATCAGATCTATTCTGATCCCGTAAAAATCTCAATTCACCAATCTACGACATTTATCACATCAAAAGGAGACAGATCATGAATGAAGATGTTTTGCTTATTACACAAAAAGATTTAGCTAGAATTAAAAACGTTCTTTCTTATCAAGATTCTGAAGAATTTGAAGATTTAGAATTAGAACTCGATAGGGCCCATATCATAACTGACGATGAAGTGCCTAAGGATCTTGTCACCATGAATTCCAAAATTCGTTTTCTTAATATTCAAGATGATAAAGAAATGATTGTAACAATCGTTTACCCTAGTGACGCGGATTTTAAAATGGGTAGAATATCTGTTTTAGCACCTCTAGGTTCGGCCCTCATTGGTTTACGAGTAAACCAAGAAATCAATTGGAAATTTCCTGATGGTAAAACTCGAACTCTTAAAATTCTAGATGTGCTTTATCAACCTGAAGCAAACGAAGACTGGCATTTATAAATGGTAGGGTCAAACATTGACCCTTTCTTTTTACTTAAAAAAAGAGCTCGCTATGTATTTTCGATTCAGACGAAGGATACCAACACACAGGTCTTTCACATTTTGTATTCACAGTACAAGTTGCCCCTTGAATAACTGTCTCAAGGCGACACTGATCACTTGGATAAACGTTTCGCAACAAAGACCTAGGTACTTCAGCTGGAAGATCACCTAATTTAACTTCAGTATAATTTTGAAAAGACCAGCGCTTTGCAAAGTTAATAAATTCTTTTCCGATGGAGGCGATGGTTTCACATTGTAAATTACCGCGACAAAGCTCATCTGTTCGCTTAGATGCGTGACGCTTTTTCATCGGAATTTTTTTCATCAAATGAGGCATACATCTTTTGGCCGCAAAAAAATCACTTTGCCCTTCGGAACTGGCCCAATCTGAACCGGGAATGGTTTGTTTAGGGTTTCCACCTAAAATATGGCCTAACTCATGACAAAGAACAAAATAAGCGAGCTCTTCAGTCATCCCTTCTGCACGGCCCATTCCGCCCCAAAGGGAAATCGAATATTTTCCCCCTTCGTCTTTGGCAAAAGCTCCAAAATAGTTATTTTGCCAGTCAAAATTAACAACAAAATCTTTTCCAGTTTTATTTTTTACTAATTGAAAGTATTCCACCATAAAAGTCCCTAAGACTTTATAGTATTGGCTTTCATTTAGTCCTAAAGCTTCTGGATCCCCAGGAGGTAGTTCGAAATAATCTTTGCGCTTTTCATTGGCAAAAGTAGAGGAAAGAAAAAAGAGAATGAAAAGAAAGATAAAATATTTTTTCATTCTCTCATTATGCCAAAAAATATTCTAGGTAACTTAAATCGTGAAAAGCTTTACCTTAAATTTAGAAGTGACTATATTTTTGACAGCACTAACGACAAAAACTCACATACTTAATGAGCCCATCTTCAATTTGATAGATAGCTACAACGTGACTTGGAGCCTCTGCCCCTTGGACACCTGTCACCCACTCTTCATCAAGCACTGATTGACCTAAGACTGTTCGAGATCTAAGTTCACAGTGCAGTTGAGGATTCTCATCAAAACGTTTGCGATACATTTCTTTAAAGGATTCCATCCCAACGCAAATTCGTTCGGTGCTCCCCACCCGAAACACTTCGACTTTTGAATGAAAAAAAGTACAAAATTTTTCGATATCTCGATTATTATATGCCTCTAATTGCCCCTGGGCCAAACTAACCATTAATGTTTTATGATCCATATTTCATTACCTTTATTTATTGTAGTTCTTTAAGCACATAAGCAGTGTTCACTTTTGAAGCAGTATAGAAATTTTTATAACCGCTACTCCAACGAACTTCAATTCCTTTAATTTTTGTTTTTTGTCCCACTCCAAAATGTAAGACACTATCGTTTTGTTGATTGTAACTTCCATTCACTCCATCGTATTGACGTAAGACGACGCCGTTTTCTAGAATCACTTTTACTTGAGAGGCCACGGGATTTTTTGATGACTTCATTCCAATAAGTCGAACTTTTACCCAATTGTTTTTTGTTTTAGCAATGTTTTCAAATAAATGTAATCGATGTGGCACATCTACGTTCGGTCTTCCCGACGCTAATAAATCCATCTGGCCATCATTATTAAAATCTCCCCAAACAGCTGCATAGTTATCTAATAAACGAATGGGCTCTTCTTTAGATGACTCCACAAACTTGAAAGCACCTGTATTGCGATATAAAAGTGCATGGGCATACTTAAGATTATAAA
>JAKLJM010000316.1 GCA_023151145.1 Bacteriovoracaceae bacterium
TTTTGGTTTAGTAGTCGTACTAATAACTTCTGGAAGATCTGTACTTTTTTCATCCATTGATCTTTCGATCATTGATTTAATATTAATACCAATCACTACTACTAAAAATAAACCTAATCCTACTTTTAAAAGCATTCCACCATTATGGCTCGCTACATTTGCTAGTTCATTAAATTTTTCTGGCGTCTTCAAATTGCGCGAATGCATTTCTTCTACTTTGCTTTGAAGTGGTGCCGTCGTTGATTTTGTTTCAGAGATCGGTGGTAATCCTTCGTACTCACGGTAAGTATTTTCAAAAGATTCGATGGCATCTGCCTGTGGGATATTTAAAAGTTTTGCATAAGCTTTTACGAAACCCTTAACATAAGTCTTGCTTGGGAGACGAATAAGTTGATTGTCTTCTAAAGCTTCTAGTAAGGCTAAGTGGATTTTTGTTTGTTGAGAGACAAGTTTTAAAGAATGACCTTTTTCTTCTCTAACTCTTTTTAAAAGTGCACCAATGTTAGCATCTTTAGGTGCAACAGGAGTCGCGATGGTTTCTTCAACGATGAGAGCATCACTCTCATTTAAAAATGTTGCGTCCTTTAGGTCTTCGCTTAGGGGATGGATCGAGGATCCAGATGTTGTAGTGTCAGTGTTTTCCATGTTTTCTTCTTTACTCTTTTCGTTATTATTTACTGGGTTGTTTTCTAAATTATTATTCACATCACTCATTTAAATTCCTTCGTTCTAAAAATTTGGTGTTTCAAAAGAAGTATTTTCCTCAGAACTTTTGCGCTGAACTTTTGCTCGCGCGGCTATTTCATTTTCATCGGCAATCTTAGAAAGCTCTTCTTTTGCTAGAACGAAAAACTTATTTTTTGGAAATTTTTCCATGATCTCTTTAAATTTTAATTCTGCTTCGCCTAGTCTATTAAGCCTTTGTAAAGTTAAACCAAGTTCAAAGTGTGAAGCAGGTTCATTGACACAAGTACCTTTAATCGATTCTTTGTAAGCGGCGAGAGCATCGTTGTATTTATATTTTTGAGTATAATATTGACCAAGTTGATAGTGAGCTGGGCAATAATCATTTTTGTCGGCAACGGACTTATCAAAAAAATCTTTCGCCAGATCTTCCTTTCCTTGAACGTTATAGATCAATCCCATATTATAATAAACTCTAAATAGTCTGTTATAAGTTAGATCCTCAGTAACGATGGTGTATTCTTTTAGAGCTTCTTTATATTTTTTTTGCTCAAAAAGAATCGAAGCATAGTTATTGCGAGCATCAGAGTTTTTTGGGTTTAACGAAAGAGCTTTATCAAATTCTGCCTTCGCTTTCTCTGCTTGGCCTTTTAAATAAAAAGCCATCCCCAAATTATTTCTAATCTGATCGTTATTTGAGTCGAGTTCTTTTGCCTTTAAAAGGTAAGTCAGCGCTTGAGTATAGTTTTTACCTATAAGCTCCTGGGTCCCTTGTTGGTAAAAAAGCATAGCTTTTTTAACTTCTGGGCTATCGTCATTAACATCAGAAGATCCACATCCAACGATGAGTACTGAAGCTAAAACGGCCAACATCATGTTTTTTGCGTTTTTCATAAATCCTTCTCCGTAAAGATTTAATGAAATTTTACACTAAAAAAAAATCAATTAGCAATCCTTTCTCGAGATACAGGCGATTGTTTCGAAATGATGGGTAGAAGGGAACAAATCGACGAGATGGATTTCTTCAATTTCATACTGGGGATGAAGAGTGGAGAGATCGCGAACCAAACTAGAGGCTTGGCAAGCTACGTAGACGGCTTTTTTGGGGAAAAAGTGCAGGAGAAATTCATTTATATTTTTTAATCCCGAACGTGGAGGATCGATAAGCATGAGGTCACATTCGAAAAATTTCAATTTATCTTGAGTCTTTTTAAGCGCGGAAATAGCTTTGGCATCGTAAAGATCTTGATTGGTGAATTGCACATTGGCGGTTGAATCAGGCGTTTTAGGGTAAAAATCAACAATCCACTTAAATGTGAAAGCTAATTGATCGCTGAGATTGCCATTTCCACCAAAGAGATCGATGAGGTAGTTTTTTTGAGTTAATTTTCCTTCGATTTTTTCGGCAATGAGATTTTTTAAAACTTGGTTCATTTGATCGTAAACTTGACTAAAACCACCTTCGGCATAGGGCTTGTTGATGGAAATCTTATTGTGATAAATCTCAATATGACCAGTTTTAGGAGCTTGTTCCACCATCTTTAACCAAGCATCATTTTCCACTAATTTTTGGTAAGTTTTTTCAACCTCAGCATTTAAAATTTGGCAGTGACGGGTATCTAAAATTTTTCGTTCGACACTTAAAAAACCTAATTGTTTTTTCGTTTTATCGTAGTGAAGTTGGATGCGATTACGGTAGTGCAGTCTTTCAGGAGCCTGATGAACAATGATCTCAGGATTTTTTATTGTCAGCCTTTGTACCATGCGCGTTAGAGCAGTTTTTTTAAAATCTAATTCAGTTGGATAATTTGTGTGCAGGAAGTCGCAACCACCACATTCATCAAAATGCGGACAAGGTGATTCTTGACGCAACGGTGATTTCTCTTGAACCTGTTCGAGTTTGTAAAAGTGTACGCCTTTACTTTTGGCCATGAAGCGCGCTTCGCCCGTCTCATTTGGGAGAGTTTTCTTGATAAAAAAAACATCAGTATCTGTTTTAAAAACCCCTTGGCCTAGAGAGTCGAGGTGTTGAATTTGAAAGCGAATATTCTTGTGTTGCATGTGGTCCTAGGGCTTACATTTAAGTTGTTGATATGTTAAGCTGAGTTTTAATTTTTACCTACAAGTAGCTCTTAATTATTTGTACTTTATTTGGAACAAAATGGAACAAAAATTTATCCGTAACTTTTCAATCATTGCTCACATCGACCACGGGAAATCTACACTCGCGGATCGAATCATGCAATCTTCTAATGCGGTTTCTAATAGAGAAATGAAGGATCGTTTATTAGATAATATGGATCTTGAGCGCGAGCGCGGGATCACCATTAAAGCGCAAGCTGTACGAATTCCTTATAAAGCAAAAGATGGAAATATTTATCATTTTAATTTGATTGATACTCCAGGACACGTGGATTTTACCTACGAAGTTTCGCGATCTCTAGCTTCTTGTGATGGCGCACTTTTAGTTGTTGACGCTTCTCAGGGAGTTGAAGCACAAACATTGGCCAATGTTTATATGGCCATTGAAAATAATTTAGAAATTCTCACGGTAATTAATAAAATCGATCTGCCTCATGCCGATATTCCAAAAGTAAAAAAAGAAGTTGAAGATATTATCGGAATCGATACTTCCGAGGCTGCAGAAGTTTCGGCAAAATCTGGAATTGGAATTGAT
>JAKLJM010000317.1 GCA_023151145.1 Bacteriovoracaceae bacterium
AAAGTATTTTGTGGTTAGAAGACTGGTTAAAAACGTTTAAGGGCGCAGTTCTCATGACCAGTCACGATCGCGATTTTATGAATGGGATCTGTACAAATATTATCGAAGTCGCCAATCAAGCAATCACTCAATACAGTGGGAACTACGACTACTACGAAAAAGAAAAAGAAATTAGAAAACAACAACAAGTAGCTCAATTCGAGCGCCAACAAGATATGCTCGCCAAAGAAGAAGAATTTATTGCGCGATTTGCAGCGAGGGCCAGTCATGCAGCTCAAGTACAATCCCGAGTAAAAAAACTAGATAAAATCGACCGAGTTGAAATGCCCAAAGAAGACGAAGTCATCGACTTTACTTTCCCTACACCTCCGCGTGGTAGTAACGATGTCGTTATGATGAAAAATCTTAAAAAGGTTTGGATTAAAGAAAATGGTAAAGAACATTTAGTCTTTGATAATTTGACTGCAGTTGTTCATCGTTTAGATAAAGTCGCAGTCGTTGGAGTAAACGGAGCCGGAAAATCCACGTTACTAAAAGTCATCATGGGATTAACCGAAGCGACTTCAGGTGAAGCTTCAGTAGGTCCATCTATAAAAGCGGGATATTTCTCGCAGTTCTCTCTAGATACACTCAACCCCGATAATACAGTGATTGAAGAAGTGGGCTGGAGATTAAAAGACGCTTCCATTGGTTATTTAAGAAATTTATTAGCGGCATTCTTATTTAAGGGTGACGATGTCGATAAAAAAATCAGAGTTCTTTCTGGTGGTGAGAAGTCACGAGTGTTATTGGCGGTCTTACTTTCGACGAATAATAATTTATTGGTTCTGGATGAGCCTACCAACCATTTAGATATTAAATCGCGTGAAGTTCTTTTAAATGCCTTAAAAGCTTATGAGGGAACAGTGTTAATCGTATCCCATGATAGACACTTTTTACATGAGTTATCGAATCGTGTGTTCGAAGTCGATAAGGGAAGTATTCAAATATTTGATACGAATTTCCAATATTATTTAACCAAAAAGAAATCTGATATTGGAGTGAGACTTTAATGAAAACGTTTGAATATTTTTTTGATATTCTTTCGCCTTACTCATATTTATCGTGGCACTGGTTTAGAAAAAACCGCTTAAGTCTCGAGGAGTATGGTTATCAAATTAAAATTATTCCCGTTACATTGGCAACGATCATCGGTCATTATAAAACGTTAGGACCAGCGCAAATTGCCCCGAAAAGAGATTATTTGTTTCGTGATATTATTCGTTTTGCTCGTTTACATGGCATTCCCTTTACAACTCCAAAAGAGTTACCATTTAATTCACTTTACGGCTTAAGGTTATCACTGGCTGAAGTGTCAGGTGAGCATCAAATGAAAGTAATAGATACACTTTTTCAAATGGGCTGGGGTGATGGGCTTGATCTCGGTAATATCGACGTTATTCAAGCTGAGTTTAAGAAAAAAGGACTTCCAGTAGATCAGATGATTGAAAAAATTGGTACGAGGGAAGTACGAGAAAAATTAAAGTCAAATGTCGAATATGCCCTAAGTAAAGGGGTTTTTGGGGTCCCTAGTTTTCTCATTGATGGAGAGTTGTTCTGGGGGAATGAGTCTATCAAATATATCGAAATGTTTATCAATGATCGTGATCCACTAGACAAAGATAAGTATCGTGAAATTTTAGACAAACATAATTTTAGCGCATTAGAGTTATAAATAAGGAGTGAAAATGAAAAAATTATTATCGGCAATGTTACTTTTAACTGTGGTTTCGATGTCTTCTGTTATGGCGAAAAACACTAAAGTTCTTATGAAGACGAGTGAAGGTGAAATTGAACTAGAGCTCTTTGATGATAAAGCTCCGATCTCTGTTAAGAATTTCTTGATGTATGTTGATAAAGGATTTTATAAAGGAACTATCTTTCATCGCGTGATTGATGGATTTATGATTCAAGGTGGGGGATTTAGCGCAGATATGTCGCAAAAACCAACTGAAGCTCCAATTAAAAATGAAGCAACTAATAAAATTGCCAATGAAGTTGGAACAATTGCCATGGCAAGAACGATGGATGTGGATAGTGCTACCGCTCAATTTTTTATCAACGTAAACAATAACGAATTTTTAAATCACACCAGCCCAACACCTCAAGGTTACGGTTATGCGGTTTTTGGAAAAGTAACTAAGGGAATGCCGGTTGTTAATAAAATTAAGGGTATGCCAACAGGTGTGAAAAAAGGAATGACAGATGTTCCAAACACTACCATTCAAATTTTAGAAGTGAAGCGTTTGTAAAAGAGAATTTAATTTGTTTAAGCAGAACCATCGTGGTATTGTGGGGCAAAGCAACAAGTAATAAGGAAAATTTTATGATGATTGGAAAACACAAAGTTGTGGCTATTGATTACAAGCTTACAGACCGCGACGGAAACTTAATTGATTCTTCTGAGGGCCAAGGTCCTCTTTATTATATTCAAGGAATTGGTAACTTAATTCCTGGTCTAGAAAATGCCCTCGAAGGCAAAAAATCTGGCGATACTTTAAAAGTAGCGATCCCAGCTAAAGAAGCATACGGTGAAAGAAATGATTCTCTTTGCCAAAAAGTTCCAAAAGATCAATTTGATATGTCTGAAGGAATTGAATTAGGTATGCAATTTGAAGTAGAAACAGAAGCAGGTGAATTAGTTGTAACTGTTGTTGAATTGGGCACAGATACAATCACAGTTGATGGAAACCATCCATTAGCAGGTGTTGAACTTCACTTTGATGTAACTGTTAAAACAATCAGAGACGCTTCTCAAGAAGAACTTGCTCATGGGCACGTTCACGGAGAAGGCGGCCATCACCACTAAGATTTAAAAATCAAAAAAGCCTCCTTTGGGAGGCTTTTTTTTTATCGGTATTCTAGATTTAAAATTCGCATTTTTAGACCATCTCTTTAAGTGACTTCCAAAAAAAAATTCCTCATAATTAATTCATGAGCTATCTAAAAGATTATTTGCCTTATTTATTTGGGAATAAAGTTGGGCAAAAGCCTACTTTGCCTGACGTTTTGTACATGAATGATTTAAGTTTTGAAGAAAAACTCATGTTCTCCACTTTAAAAGGTGAGCATAATAAATTTTTTCATTCTTTAAATATCTTTGAACTTTCCGAGAAAGAGCGTTTCCATCTGATTAATTTTTATCAATTTTTCGATGCTAAGATTAAAAGTGAAATCGATGCCAAGTTAGAAAACGAAAAAAGGTTTTATAAAGACTCCTTAAGTTTTGATTTGCTTGGACAAAAAGGGGTGAAAGAGATCTTAAATTTCACCACTAATCAAGTGACAATTTATGTTGCTTTAAGAAAGAAC
>JAKLJM010000318.1 GCA_023151145.1 Bacteriovoracaceae bacterium
AGGGGTTTAATACTTGCCATGGTTTTGGGCCTCTGTTGATGTCTTGTCTGGTCGTTATTCTTAAGCGTGCGAAAGAATGTTAAGAAACCTAGTTCAAAATGACTAGTGCCAATGAAGCATAAAAGCTCGTATTCACTAAATTTATTTATTTTTCTTGTTTTAACCTTGAGAAATGCAGCGCTTCTACCGAAAATAGGGTATCGGAGCTGAGTAGTTATATGTGTGATGTCTGTAAAGTCGAAGGACTAGATCCCAAATTTGTAAACGGAGATAAGAGTATTGCCAACGCTGGTAAGCTTTATCGCGTTTTTAAAGATAAAGTTGCAGATATTCGCCTCTGTCACGTGCATTCTATTGAGTTATTCATGAATGGCGAAAAGCGTTTCATTCATGAGCATATCGCTTTTGCGAAATCTTTAGTGAAGAAAACTAAAAAATCTGATTCTCTTGATTCTCTTTTTGGCTAGAGGAGCGCATAATATAAAGATTCAAAAAACAATGGAATCTTTATGGAAAATGCCGCACCTGTTTTACAAACAAAAAGTTTTATTCACAACGAATGGCACGGAGATGAAAATCGGCCAGCGTTAATCGTAAAAAATAAATTTGAGCAAATTCCTATTGCTAAAATTCCCTTGGCTTCGCATGAAGAAATAGAACAAGCCATCAAATCATCACATCAGGCGTTTTTAGAATTTAGAAAGACTTCGGTCTTAGAAAGAAAAGAGCTCTTAGAAAAGCTTTTTGCTGCCTTAAAATTAGAACGCGATAAATTCGTCAATCTCATCATCAGTGAAGCTGGAAAACCCCATGACTATGCCCAAGCGGAACTTGATCGGGCGCTGACGATTATTGATGTTGCTATTCATGAGTTAATGGTTAGTCGCGGGGAAGTTGTTCCCATGAATCATCCGCCGGGAATTGGGCGAACAGCGCTTACTAAAAAATATCCAATCGGTCCGATCTTGGCCATTTCACCTTTTAATTTTCCGCTGAATTTGGCCCTCCATAAAATTATTCCCGCCATCGCAATGGGAAACACCGTGATCTTAAAACCGTCACCGCAAACTCCTTTGACCGCTCTGGCGTTTGCTTCTTTATGTAAAAAAGTTGGTCTTCCACCAGGAGTTTTAAATGTCGTGATTTGCGACAATCATGGTGCAGAAGTTTTAGTGCGCGATGAAAGATTGAAGATGCTTTCATTTACGGGCTCTGCTGATATTGGATGGAAGCTAAAAGCAATGGCGCAAAAAAAGAAAGTGGTTTTAGAGTTGGGTGGAAATGCGGCAGCCATTGTGGATCGAACGACCAATATTACTGAAACGGCCAAAGCTTTGGCGACGGGGGCTTTTTTATATGCTGGCCAAATTTGTATTTCTACTCAGCGAATTTATGTTGATGAATTTATTTTTGATCAATTTGTGGAAGAATTTAAGTTACATACTAGTGAATTAAAAATCGGTTCTCCCGCCCAAAAGGGGACGATCGTTGGTCCGATTATTGATCGCTCTCATCTTGAACGTATTCATCAATGGATTGGTGAAGCCAAAGATTTAGGGGCAGAAATTATTTTAGGGGGAGAGGTCTTAGATGCTGATCATTTATTGTATCCTCCGACGATTCTAACGAATACAAAACCTGGCATGAAGGTGGTGGATGAAGAAATTTTTGGCCCAGTCGTCATCATTGAAAAGGTAAAATACTTTGATGAAGTGATTCGTGAAATCAATCTCTCTCGTTATGGTTTACAGGCCAGTTTATTCACCAATCAGTTATCTCAAATCAAATACGCTGAAGAACATCTCGAAGTAGGGGCGTTAATCATCAATGCCATTCCTGGCTTTCGTTTAGACTCAATGCCCTATGGGGGAGTGAAAGATTCTGGTTTAGGGCGAGAAGGAGTGAAATACGCCATGGAAGAGATGTGTGAAGCAAGGCTTTTAGTGTACTAAGTTCCAAATTTTTGATAAAACATTGAGATCAAAAACGCGGAGGCCCTTATGACAGTACGAGTGCGATTTGCACCATCCCCAACAGGTTACTTACACATTGGTGGAGCACGTACAGCTATGTACAACTACCTATTCGCTAAAGCGGTAGGGGGAAAATATATTCTCCGTATCGAAGATACGGATACTGATCGCTCTAAAAGAGAATACGAAGAATCACAAATTGCTGACCTTCATTGGTTAGGTCTACAACACGATGAAGGACCAGATGTTGGTGGCAACTATGGGCCATATCGCCAGTCAGAGCGTTTAGATATTTATAAAAAATGGGCCCACAAATTAGTGGATGAAGGAAAAGCTTTTCACTGTTTTTGCAAAGAAGAAGATCTAGTTGCGAAAAAAGCAGTCTTAGAAGAACAAAAACTAGCACCACATTACGATGGAACTTGTCGCAAGCTTTCAAAAGATGAAGTGCAGAAAAAACTTCAAAATGGTGAAGCCGCGGTTATTCGTTTTCATGTTCATGAAAAAGATTACGAATTCAAAGATAAAGTTAGAGGCGTTGTGAATTTTCCGGCGGGCATGATTGGGGATTTCGTTATCATGCGTGCTAATGGAATTCCGGTTTATAACTTTGCGGTTGTAGTTGATGATGCCTCGATGAAGATCACCCACGTTATTCGCGCTGAAGAACATTTACCGAATACTCTTCGCCAACTTATGTTGTATGAAGCATACGGCGTAACTCCTCCTGAATTTTGTCACGTTTCATTATTGATTGGAGAAGATCGTCAAAAACTTTCTAAACGTCACGGTGCTACTTCTGTTTCGCTTTATCGTGAAATGAATTATGAAGCGTCGGCGCTTTTAAATTATTTACTTCTTCTTGGTTGGTCTCATCCAGATGAACTAGATGTTTTTAATGTGCACGAGATTATTAACTTATTCAATATTGATCGCTTCACTAAATCACCTGCCATTTATGATATTAAAAAACTGGACTACATCAACGGCCAACACTTAAGACTTCTTCCCATTGAAAAATTTACAGCGGGAGTAGAAAAAGCAGTGCCTCTTGAGCATCCGTATCATAAACAATCAGCGGAGTACAAAGAGCAAGTTTCTAAAGTCTTTCGTGAGAAAGTAAACTTTTGTCATGAAGTCATTCCTTACTTGGCGTTGTTGTTTGAAACACATATTGCCGATGATAAGGATTATTTAGAAGCGAAGTCTTGGGAGACAACGCCTAAGATTAGAGAATACCTAAATGCGGAAATCCAAAAAGGTAAAGCACAGGGGAAACAATTTTTTACTGAAGCTGAGTTTAATGCTTGGTCAGACTATGTAAAAAACGAATTAAAAATTAAAGGAAAGCAATTATTCATGGGAATG
>JAKLJM010000002.1 GCA_023151145.1 Bacteriovoracaceae bacterium
ATACATAAAAACCTCAGTCTAAATTAAACCACTACTTCCAGTATGGTTTTTTCTAAAATGCTGAAAATTTCATCAATGTGCTCGTCTAACAATGGAAGAGGTAATAAGAAACGAACTCGTACGGGATCTTTTCCGGCCGAGAATGCAATAATGCCATTTTCAAACAATTTTTTTAGAAATTTGTTTGTTAAATCTGTACTAGCATCGCCAACTTCAAAGGATAACATTGTCCCAACACCACCGTAGTAGTTAAGTTTACCCTTACAAGTTGATTCAGCTAATGTTTTAAATTTTGAAAAGAATTTTCTTTCTAAATCAGCGATACGACCGTCTTTACCATAGAAATGTCCTTCGGATAAATACTTAACAGTAAGTTTTCCTGCATTTAAAGCGGCCAATGATCCGTTAAAAGTACCGGCAATTAAACCAGGTTTCGGGTTTAATTCTTCAGTGTAAAAAGTTCCAGCAGCTTGTAGAACTTTACCAATTGTAACCACATCAACATATTGATCTAGATCAAACATTTGGAAGGCAAACAATTCATGAGTTCTTCCGAACGATTGAACTTCATCGACCCAAATATAGATGCCATTTTTTTTTGCCCATTCACAAATGCCTTTATAATACTCTTTTGTTCCGTAAATGAATCCAGCTTCACCTTGGATGAGTTCTAATGTGATCGCACTATAAGTGTTTCCGTTTTTTGCAATAAGAGCATCGAGTGCGTTGATTGTTTTTTCTAACGCTTTATCTGGATTTTTATAGTCATAATGAGGAACATGATCAACTTCAATTGATTTTGGCATCCCCTCACGGTAACCAGCATTGTATGTTACGTCTTGCATGGCGATCGAGCGACCAGCAAACGCTTTTTCAAAAGCAATTAAACGATAATTAGGCGCCTTCTTTTGCCATAAAAGTTTTAAGGCTGAATCGTTTGAAAATGAACCTGAACAAGCTAACCAAAAGTGTTTTAGACGTGACTTTGTTAAGCGCCCTAAAATCTCTTTGCTTAGTTCATAAGGTTCTTGATAAGAAAGTAAGTTTCCACACATCATAGCATCTGATGTGGCAGCTTCTAAGTTTGCTTTAATAAAAAGTGGGTGAGAGTGTCCTAGGAGATTCACGCCAATGGCATTAATTAAATCGTATTTTACTGAACCATCGACTAACTCTACGAATGGTCCATGTCCACGTCCTGAGGCCATGAAAGGAAAGAAAAATCCTCGGCCTTTTAATTGTTCGTACTCTTTTAATTTTTGTGCGAGTACTTCTTTTTTATCTTCATCGGCAGCTTTAATTTTATTTATTTTTTGTTGCTCAATGAGGATGCTCGAAAATAGTTTATTAAAATGTTCTTGAATTTCTTTTGAATCAACACCGATCGACATAATGTATTCCTTAATTTTTAAATGAAAGACTTAGGTCTTTTTTTCTCGCTTGCATTACGCAGGGGAGAGAAGATAATCAAATTATGGAAAATAATAACATAAATGAAGTAATGAAGTCATTATCAGAGCTATACGCCAAGAAAGATTATAAAAAAGCATTAGAAATGCTAGAGCAAAGCAGTCAACTTTTTGACTCCGGAACCTATCACTATAATTTAGGAACCGTTCATGCAAAAATGGGGCAATTTGCGGTCGCCCGTTTTCACTACGAAAAAGCCATTAAAGATGGCTATCGTAGTGAAGCGTTGCTTAATAATTTATCTTATACTAAATCTAAAGTTTCGATTGATGATTTATCCAATTCAGATGCCCCTATGGATCGCGTCTTAGATGCCGGTTCTATTATGCCGATGACTTATTTTATACTCCTCGCGTCTATGATTTTTTTCATTGGCAATATTTGGATGTATTGGAATAAGAGTTACCGTTGGTGGAAGCTAACAATTTTGGCCATCTTGGCCCTATCGCCCATCATTTTTAAAGTAAGTTTTGTAGACACTAAGCCATTAGCGATCGCCTTGAAAGATGCGGCTCTTTTTGAAGGACCTTCTTCCATCTTTGAACAAAAAGGTGAGATTAAAGCTGGATCAAAAGTAAGGATTGGAAAAATAAACGATAAATGGATTTATATTGTTTCCCCACAAAGTTTAGTCGGCTGGACAGAAAAAGATAAATTGGGAATTTACTGAGGGTTTTATGACTGAAAGTTATGAGAAAAAAATGAGTAACGATACCACAAAAGAAAACCCAAACTATCTAGACTACTCAGTCATGCGATACTTATGGCTAGCCAATCCACTGAGCGGAACAAAAAAAGATTCCATCCCAAAATTTTTAAGAAACCTAGAACTTTTTAAATCTCTCTCTGACAACGAACTAAGAATCTTGTCTAAAAGTTTTCATCAAAGAAAGTTTATCGCAGGTGAAGTTGTTTTCCGCCAGGGTGATGTGGGTGTAGGATTTTATTTGATCTACAACGGGCGAGTTGAATTAAAATATAACGAAAGCACTTTCTCAGGTGAAAATCAAAATATTGTTGTCTTAGAAGAGTTTGATTATTTTGGAGAGATTGCTCTTATCCAAGATAATAGCTCACGAACAGTAACCGCCGTTGCGAAAGAAGATTGTGAATTGCTTGGATTTTTTAAACCCGATTTAGATCGATTAATTAATAATAAACCAGGTGTTGCCGCAAAATTTTTAAGAGCAATCGCTTCATCGTTTGCGGATAAACTTATTTTTTTAACCAATGAAGCAAGCAAACAAAAAAAGAGATTACTCAAAGTTGAAACAAAACTTAAAGAAAAGTCAGAAGAACTTTTAAAGCTTGAGGAAGCCAATGCTACTGAAGGATAAAAAATATCTTGATAGAATTCAGTTAAGTTATTTTATCATATTGATAGCATTGTTTTCAATTTTCGTTCTGGCTCTGCCGCGAATTTCGATCCCTCTTATTTTAGCTTATGTTCAATCTTTGGCCCTTACGCCAGTGATGAATATTCTTATCAGTTTGGGCATGAGGAAGACTCAAGCCATTGTTGTCATTTTTTCTATCTTAACTCTGTTGATTGGGATTCCTCTGTTTAATGCCATTCCTGTTCTAATAGATGAATCTAAAAATATTCAGACTTGGGCTCCCAAAATTGAAACATTTGTTAAAACGGAATACACCAAAGTTCAAAGAATAGTGAACAAAGAGACTGGCTATCACTTGAGCGATACTTACGTTAATGAAGGGATTCAAATTGCCACGTTAGCTGCAGATCGTTTTGTGGTTAAATTGCCAAATTATTTGGCGACATTATTCGAATGGGTTTTCATTATTCCTTTTTTTACTTTTTTTATTCTGCGAGATTCAGAAGTCTTTAAAGCGAAGTTCTTAGCGTTCATTCCCAACAGTATTTTTGAGCGTTTTTATTTTGTTACTCACGTTTTTAACCATCAGTTGGCCAATTATTTTTTCGCTAAATTTATCGAAGCTCTCATTGTTGGCGTCATTATTGGTACGGGGTTATTCTTTTTAGATTTTAAATTCGCCATTATTCTTGGTTTTATTGCCGGTGTGACAAACATCGTTCCTTATGTCGGCCCACTTTTGGGTGCCTTGCCGGCTTTAGTTTTGGCGATGATGGACTATGGGTTTAACTCTTCACAATTTGGAGCCGTTGCTGGTTTGTATATTGTGGCCAATGTAATTGATGTCGCCTTTGTATTTCCCTTTTTAGTATCAAAAATAGTCAATTTACATCCGATGCTTGTAGCAATCAGTGTCATAGTTGGATCGCACTATTTAGGAGTAACGGGGATGATTATTTCAATTCCGGTAGTTGCCGCGTTGAAGTTAATTGTGACCGAAGTTTCTAATGAACTTTATCCAAATCGCTATCGAAATTAGCATTAATTTTGACGCTCGCTTTCTGCTTCTGATACACTAAAGCCCTTAGGTGAGGTGTCATTGAAAGCATTAAGTTTTTGTTTATTCGTCTTATTATTTCTCCAAGCTTGTGCCACAAAGAGGCCAACTGGCGCCACTGAAGCTGAAGTTTTGTTTAAAGAAGCGAATCAATACATCAATAGTGGACGCTATATCTTAGCGACTGAAAAATTAAACGCCCTAAGATCACAGTTTCCCTATTCTTTTTATGCCACTCCGGCAGAATTGCTTCAGGCAGATATCTTATTCAAGCAAGAAAATTATGTAGAATCAGCTGCTGCTTATTTGGTTTTTAAAGATTTCCATCCGAAATATAAAGATATGGCCTATGTCATTCAGCGAATTGCGGATTCTTTTTATTACCAATTACCTTCAACTTTTGATCGTGACTTAACTCCTGGAATCGAAGCGATGAAACATTATGACGATTTACTTCGTTATTATGGCGACACGACTTATGCCAAAGATGCCATTGAAAGAATTGAAAGAGTTAAGAAAATGCTCGAGAGTAAAGAAATCTATATTGCCGATTTTTATTATCGAACAGAGGATTTCTCCGCAGCTCGCGCTCGTTATGTAGAGATGATACCAAATCTCACTGAAAATGAAGAAAAGAAAAAAGCAATGAAGCGAGTTCTGGAGAGCTCTTTAAAATTAAAAGATCTACCAGGTTGCGATAAGTATTATGGCGAATACATTTCGAAAGTTGATGAAAAATTTAAAAAAGATTTAACATCAATATATGAAACATGTTCGCAAACATTATAGTAGGAGGCTCTTTTGTATAACTCAATGAATGATCAGATTCTGACCAATGCTAAAGAATGTTTCCAGAAGGGTGAATATAAAAAAGCCCAAGTTCTGCTCAATGAAATCGTAGAATCAGATGATAGAAATGCTGAAGCAATCTATTATCTAGCAAATATTTTTCATATCAATGGTGAAATTGGTAAAGCGATTAAAGCTTTTAATCGAGTGCTAAACCTTAATCCTGAGCACACTGATGCCGCGATTTCTCTCTCGGTTCTTTATAATGATATTGGACAATATGAAGAAGCAAAAAAGATTTTTGATACCGCTAATGAAAGAGTAAAAGGGAAGAATAAGTCTTCATCTGTCTTACTTGAAGATAAGCATATCAATAAAAAATTCTCATTAAAGCATTATGAATTGGCCGATCTTTATCTTACTTATCAGCGCTACGACGAAGCTTTATTTGAATTCAACAAAGCCGTCGCTTTAGATCCAACAAATTTAGAAGCTCGCGTAAAAGTAGCTAAATGTTATGCGAAGAAGGGTTTTATAAATAAGGCCGTTGAAGAATTAAAAATATTAAAGAATGAAGAGCCAAATTACGCCTTAGCGCGCGTGGCGCTTGGAATTATTCATTATGGTAATGGGGACGTGTTAGAGGCTCAATCTGAGTGGGAAAAGGTTCTATTAAAAGATCCTTTCAACCAAGAGGCAGCCATGTATTTGAATTTGTCGAAAACGGCCACTGAAACAACATTAAAATAAGAGACAAAAAAAAAGCCACTCTTTCGAGTGGCTTTTTTTTAAGCTTCTTGATCTTGTGCGTTTGTTTTATTGTTATTGGTCTTAACTGTCGCATTTGTCGTTGCAGATGCTTCCGCAACAGCTTGCTCTTTAACATTCGTTCTTTTTGAGTCATCAGACGTATAAGAAACGATATATTTTTTAAGATCCATGTACATTTTATGACGTACTTCAAGCTTTGAATCCTGAAGAACGATCTGACGAGCAGATTTAGTTTTGTTATTGATAATGATTGGCGCCTTTAAGTTCGCTGACATTTCAGTAACATTTTGAGGAATTGTTAAAATCGCATAAACAGAAGCATTAGAAAGGTTTTCTAATTGAAGGCTATTTAATTCAACTGGTAACAATTTCACTGAATAATTAGGTTGGAAAATTTTTGGTTCAATAACAGGAAACGCAGTTCCAGCATCGTCAATAGATTGAAGCCAAAGAATGAGAGTTTGGTCTCCTGGATCAACAATGAAAAACTTTTTTAAGTTTTCAAAGCCTAATAATCCTTCTGAAAATTCAATAACATCCTTTTTATCGACTTCCAGTTCGCCAAATCTTGTTGTTTTGATTTTCACGATGCCTCCATGTGCGGGTGGTAATACCCGACCTTCTGGCTTCGATTGTAACAGCCGTAGGGGCAAAAGTGCAAGCGGGAAATTACTTCTTAGTTAACTCATTGGCTAACGCTGACAAGGTGCTTAAATCTGTCTGCGCTGCTTCAGTGTTTTGGTCTTGAATAGCTTTATAGACTTCTTCCCTGTGAATCTTAGTCTCAGGTGGAGCCTTTATACCTAAACGGACTTGTTTGCCCTTAATTTGGACAACAACAATTTTTATATGATCATCAATTGCGATACTTTCGCCTAGCTTCCGTGTCAAAACGAGCATAGTAACCTCAACATAACTGCCAGAACCTTCCTGTGATCCGGTTCGCAAGTGCTTCATATATTATTTAGAAAATTAAAAAGCAAGTAAAAAACGTATTTTAATTTAAGCTCAAGTGTCTATCGCAGATTTAACGCTTCAAAAAGTCCATTAAGGTCTGATTTAAGACGCCCTGCGATGATTGATAAGTGGTCTTCAAAATCGCCTGCTGTTTTTGAATATCCGAGAACAATTCGGCCACATCCGCATCTAAAAGAGTGCTTCTTCTAGAGGCGTGGTCAATGTTTTCACTCTCGATAGTCATTTTTGTCGTGTTAATAGAGTTGGTAATTGAACCCACTCTCGTTCTAAGAGTAATTAGTCGCGTAATAGAATTATCAAATTTTTCTAATAACGCTTGAATGCTCTTAGGATCATTATTTTCTAAGGCGGTGGTTAAACCTCTTAACTGAGAAAAAATATTATCGCGTGATTTGAACTCTTCGCCGGTAGCCTCGGAAGCTAGGTCGCGAGCTTGTTGAAGCGGGTCTTTAGCCTCTGGTGCACTTTGGGTCTCACCTGGCTTTTTGTACTGCTCAAAATGCTCAAGAGGGTGCTCAGATTGAGAGCTCTCATCTGTGCTATAAAAAACTTCTTTTCCATTTAAATTAATAGGAACGAAAAAGTTTTTTGAAACTTCTAGTGTGGTTTTACCTTCGTCTCCACGATATTTTCCATCGGAATCAAAGGGAACGGTTAAGGTGTTAAAGCCTGAAAAAATATGTTTCAATCCAACCTTACGATTAGCAATTGAAAGCGTTTGATTGTACATTTGCTGAATTTCGGTAGCGACGTTCTTACGAACATCAGCATTGAAAAAATCAGAAGATTGAGCAATGGCAATTTCTTTTGCTTTTGTTAAAATGTCAGTTAATTCTTCAAGAGATTTTTCTGTGACATTTAAATAGGTAAGAGCAAAGTCGCCATTTTTTAAATATTGAATATTGTCATTTGTTGAAGAATTGATAGCTAGCGCTTCAACGTTAGAAACTGGGTTATCAGATGGTTTCGAGATATTTTTCAGCGTAGAACCTCTAAGTTGTAGGTCCTCCATCTTCTGCTTGGTTTTATTTAGTGCAAATTGTAATGAATGACTTGCACTGTTTTCTGAAACTCTTGTCATCTAATTATCTCTTAGGGTTATCTCTTTAAGCTAATAATTGTTTTAAACATATCATCTGCAGCTGCCATTACCTTAGCAGAAGCTTCGTACGCATGTTGATAACGAACCATATTGGCAGTTTCTTCGTCTATTGAAACACCAACTAGTCGCTCTCTCATGGTTTTAGCTTGAGCTAAAATACCGCGAGACTGTTCAGCATCAAGTCGTGCTTTTCCTGTTTCAAGACCAATGTTACCAATTGTCTGTAAAAATTTTTCTTCTAGGGTCGTTGTCCCGTCGCCAAGAATTTTTTCGTGTTGTAGTTTTGAAATTGCAATAGCTACCCTGTTATCTCCGGGAGAGTTAGGCGCTAGACCTGTTGTTACATTGGTGAGATCTGCTTTTACTTCATCAGACAAATCAATAGAGTTGGCAAATCCATCTGAAGAAATCGGATCAGCAAAAAAATTGATTCCAGTTGTGGGACCTCTTTTGTCGACAGGAAGCGGTTTACCATCAGCACCGATTTCAATGTTACGGTTGACGTAACCTTGGCGGTGAATTCCATTTACCGCTTGGGCAAATTGAAAAGCGATATTATCCACGTCGTCCTGAAGTTTTCTTAAATCAGTGTTTCTTACTTTGATTAATGATGAGAGCTTTCCACTCTGAAAACTTTCAGAAATTCTTTGAGCGGGGCGATCTCTTAAAATAACTTCAGCAGAACCACTCATGTTGTTTGATGATTGGTTTTTATTCATGGAGGCAACGGCAAGTTCCTGAACGCTTAATCCTGAAACCAGTGTCCCAATACCTTGAGCTGAAATGACGAATCTTTTCTTTTCGTCTTCATAAGTGTGAATTTTGAAGTATTCAGATAAATTCTTTAAGGCCAAATCACGTTGATCTCTAAGATCTCCAGATTCGCCATGATTCGATTCTACTGATTGAATTTTTTCGTTTAGATCAGCAACGTGATGGAGAATTTGATTCACTTCGTTCACGCTGGTAGAGATTTTTTTATCGATACTGTTGGCCTGTAAATCGAGCGTTTCACGAATACGCTTGAAGTCCTTAACAACCATGCTGGCATTGTCACGAACAACCGAACGAATCGTTTCATTTTCTGGCTGGTTGGCCAATTCTCTAAACGAGTTAAAGAATCTATTCATAATTTGATTTAAACCTTCATTATCAATTTCGTTAAAGATTGATTCGATCTGGTTTAAATGATCGCTGCGAGTTTCATAATATTGGCTTCCAGAGCTTGCGAGATTAAATCTTTTATCAAGGAAAGGGTCATTCACCCTGGTAATTTCATTTACGCGAACACCTGTTCCGGTAATTAAGCCACCATTGGTATTTGGAATACTTGTCGATTGAACAACTTTTTGACGAGAAAAACCTTCAGTATTAACGTTGGCAAGGTTGTGCCCTGTCACTTCAAGTGATTTTTTTGAGGCAAATAAACCAGATTTCCCAACGCTTAATAAATCAGCCAATTAATCTCCATTAGCGTGCAAGTGTATTACTTGTCGCTCCTTTCGCTGTATATGTTTGATAATTCTTTTCACCCATCGCTGCTAATCTAATTTCTTTTAAAGAACGTAGTGCTTTGTTAATGAAAAGTTGATTTTTCTTATTTTGAGCTTGAATTTTTTCGATCATATCAATCAAAAGGGCGTTGAAACGAAAGAGGTGTTTTTCTTTACGTTCTACTTCATAAGCCGTCATAACTTCTAAAAGTTTTGAAACCGAATCGACTTCTTTGCCGTGAACAGTAGCGAGATCTTTAATCAGATCACGTCTTAGTTCTTCAAGACCTTTAATACGTGTGATTATTTCTTCTTTTTCTTTGATTTTATATTCAAGTTGTTGAATTTCACTATTGAGAAGCAAAGTATATTCATCACAGGTCGTGTTAAATAAATCCATATGTTCTTCACATAGTCTTTTCCACAGATCTGTCGTTTGAAAATAAATAATGGCAAGAGATTCATCTCTTGTCGTTTCAGATTTCTTATCAGATTTAATAGTAGAAGTGGTTAACTTTTCTTTGCTTTTCATCTCTTGTCCTTCCTAGACTTGTGAGAAATTCTCTAAAAAATTAAAACTCTTGTTCTAAAATTTTATTTGCAAGCGCATCGTAATCTACTTTGTAAGTTCCAGCCTGGATCTCACCTTTTAAGCGCGCAATTTTTTCAGAGTTATCAATCGGTGGAGCAGCATCAGCTACTTTTTTAATACGTGAAAAATCTTTGATAGCATCAGGGATATCCACTTTAGAATCAGATTTTGCATATACATCTAGCTCGCTTTTTCGAGCGTCAGAATTTCTTTTTAAGTTAGCTGGGCTAATTCGATTACTTTCAGTTGCCTCTTTCCCTTTATTGTTGGGAAAGAACATCGAACGTGAAGTTGAGTTATCAATTGTGCTCATTCTAAGCCTCCTGGAACTTGGATGCCATCAATTGCATTTGAGGCAGCCTCAGAGGAATCGTTCCCCTTCATCGTTATTGTATCACTTTTTTCCGGTTTATTTAAGGTGGGCAAATTGTGGTTAAAATTTCTCTCTGTAGACTTCTGATATTGCTTAAGCGCCATCTCGTTTCGAAGTCTTTGTGGATATATTTGATTTAAAATGAGATCTTGTAATCCCAATTGATTTTGTTCAGTAAGGGTTTTAGCTCTCTCTGTATTTTGTAAAGATTTGTAATAATCCATACCTACGCCATCTTCCGTGCCATCTTCACCGACAGTTTTATTCATTTCATTGACCATCATTTCTGCGAATTGCTGCTCTAAGCCGCGCGCAACATCTTTAAATTCTTTAGGAATATATTGGCGAGAGTCAGTATTAACTTTGTTATTGTTTAGCGGCTTAGGCTCTTTATTCGAATCGAGATTAATGCCTTTATTGATGGTGACGCTCATGACTCTTCCTGAGTTATTGAACTAGGGGAAAACATTCCCCGCTTTCGGATATTCTATCACAAAATTTTGACAGCGTACTATGAAAAATTTTCTCACTGCCTAAGCCATGTTTGCGAATTGTTTTATGCAGGAGGGCCAAAGGCCATTGACGATACGCATAAGGCTGTGATAGGTTCCGAGCCATGAAAACAGAAAATACTGGGCGCGATTATATTTTAGTAGATGGTCCCAATTGCCACGTCACTAGAAGAAAAGAAATACTTAAGAAATACCCTCAAGTTAGAGAGCTTTATGGGTATTATCCGCTCTCTGCCTTATACATAGCCTTAATTGTTTTAGGTCAATTGGTGGTGGCCTATTTAATTAAAGACCAAACACTTTGGTTGATTTTTTTAGTCAGCTATTTGTTTGGAGCTTTCATGAATCATTCTCTCTACGTCATGATTCATGAATGTACTCACAATGCTGTTTTAAAGACTCCGCTCATGAATAAGGTTATGGGCCTTGTTTGTGATATTCCCTTAGTTCTACCTTCGGCCATGGGTTTTAGAAAATATCATATGATTCATCATAAACATTTAGGTGAATATTCCTACGATCCGGATATCACTAGTTACACAGAGTCTCGTCTAGTTGGTAACTCAGCAGTGATGAAATCACTATGGTTGTTTTTGTTTTCACTTTCTCAAGCCCTAAGACCATTAAAAGTGCAATACTATAAACCACTAAATATTTGGACGGCAGTTAATACAATTCTTCAAATCGCCATAAATATAGCAGTTTATTTTTATATTGGACCAATGGCACTTCTGTATCTTGCACTTTCGACTTTATTTGCATTGGGATTACATCCTTTAGGTGGACGTTGGATTCAAGAGCACTACATTACAAAAGAAGGTCAAGAAACTTATAGTTATTATGGAGTGCTGAATAAGCTCACTTTTAATATGGGCTTTCACAATGAGCACCACGATTTTATGCAAGTTCCATGGGTCAATTTGCCTAAACTAAAAGCTATGGCACCAGAGTATTACGATACATTGAAAAGTTATCGTTCGTGGACATTAGTGTTGTTGAATTTTATTTTTAATCCAAAAATGGATTCCTTTTCAAGGATTATTCATCCAGATCGTCATCCGAAAGAAAAAGATAGAGAAGAATCACTTTATAATAATACAGAAATGCATTACTAAATAAATTCGAGATCACCAATCAGAGCACCATCGCGTTTGAGTGCTTGAAAAATGGAAATGAGATCTTCTGGTGTAGTTCCTAGAGCATTAAGAGATTTTACTAACTCACTTAATGTCGTTCCTTTATCCATATAATAAAGTGAACCAGGTTTATTTGATTCTCCACCTTTCACTTCAATTGTTAAGTCCCCATGGGCAATAGCCACTGGACTGACAATAACATCCCCACCAGCAACAATTGTCCCAGTTCTTTCATTGACCACAATTTTTGCAGCCTTGTCGGAAATAACTCGCATGTTTTCAATAATCGCCATAAGGGCCACAATATTTCTTTCATAGGTAGTAGGGACTACTAAATCAACAGTAGTAGCATCTTTGGCAGAAGCAAATTTCCCACCCAACTCTTGGTTAATAGTTTTTTCAATTCTCGCGGCAGTAGTAAAGTCCGGATTATTTAAACTGAAACGCAATGAGTTTTTCTTTTCGAAATCAACTGCAATTTCTCTTTCTACAATTCCGCCATTGGCGATGAGTCCAGTTGTCGCAAATTTAGCACCTTTTTTTAATCCTCCAATTGAAAGAGGACCACTGGCTACAGCATAAATTTGACTGTCTCCGCCCTTAAGTGGAGTTACTAGAAGAGTACCACCGGCAAGGGAACTAGCATCACCAATACTTGAAACAGTGATATCCAATTTTTGGCCGACACGAGCAAAGGCTGGAAGTTTCGCTGTCACGATAACCGCGGCAACATTTTTTGATGTAATTTCAGTCTTAGGATTGAGTCCTAATTTTTCAAACATTTTTCGAAGGGAAGTATTCGTGATTTCTCCACCTGAATCGCCTGTACCGTTAAGGCCAATCACTAATCCATATCCGATAATTGGATTTTCACGCACCCCTTTTACTTGCACGAGATCTTTTAATCGCGTTCCGTTTGCTTGTTGAGCAAAAGAGTGAAAAGAGCAAAGGAGAGTAAGAGAAAGTAGTAACAATTTTTTCATTTTATCACCTTAAAAGGTTTATTTATTTATCTTACAACTTGCACACTTGATTCAATAATTTCATCAGAATTTATCATGTCATCGTCAGTAATATGTTTTCTTGAGACAAGTGCCTGAACTTCAACCATTCTTTTTTTGTTTTTGAATAAAACATTTTTTCTTCCACGAACAAGTAAATGATCGCGATTAATTTCCTCTATGACCACAGATGAGATCTTATCCGAACCACCATCGTTAGCACTTTGATCATTAGCTTGAGCTGCGGCTTGTGCTGTTTCAGGATTTGCACCTGGAGCAGCAGGAGCTCCATCTTTTTGAGCTTCAGCTTTTTTCTCAAAGGGATTATCTGGAAATGATTTTTTAAGTTCTAAAGTTATTTCATTTCTTAGGCGTGGCTGAACATTGATTTGAACGATATCGCCAGAGCTTTTGTTTCTGCTATCAGAAAAGAGGAAGGCGTTTTGATCATTTGATGCCCAAAGACTGCCATCAGATCCGCTATCGGTTAAATCACTTGCGGTCACTCTCTTGAGTGCAGCTCTCTCTGATTTATATTCTCTTTTAACTGTTGGAGCGAGATGGTTGGTGTTTTTTGTCGTTCTCATCTCAGGGTTATTATAAACCATAGAGGTTTTTCTAGGGGTTTTGCGATATTGTCCTAAATTATCCTCTTCGATATCTAAAGAGCTTTCATCCTTTTCAGCGCGATCAAGTTCACGATGAAAAGAATTCACATAAGAAGAACATGAAGTTAAGAATAAAAGTGAGAATAAGGCTAAAATTTTCATAGTTCGATTAACACCTTGTTAAAATCTACGACTTTTCCAGATATCAGTTTATTATTTGAGGGATTTTTCAATTCAATCGTTTCCCCAAAGTTGGCAGATTTATGAGGGATAGCAGATTTAATAATAGAAATATTGTTATTTTTTAGAACAACTTTAACAGGAGTTCCATAACGAACGAGTTGAAGAGGAGCAATGTCTTGATTAGTTAAAGGCATACCCTGAATGATAACTTTGTTGGGTTTGTAAAATTTGATCATTTCAAATTGGGAAATAAATTTATCAGGCTGAGTTGTTAATAAGTCTTCAGTGATAAAGTCGTCTTTTTTAAACCCTTCATTTTGAAGATTAATATTCTTATTGGCCTTTAAAACAGTGATTTTAGCTGTTACTTTTGTTGATAACCATTGAGAAATTCTTGTTGCATTTATTGGGTGAACGAGGTCGATTTTAATGTTCTTGTCACCGTAACTTAAGCAACTCTCACAAGACACTTCAATGAGTTCTTCTTCGTTAAGAGTTAAAACTTTTTTGGTGGAAGAAAGTCTCGTGTCGGTGAAGAAAAGATTAGTTTCATTCGCCAAATTAGTTTTTAGGTAATCATTTAAGTTACCAACAAAGATTTTTGCTGGATTTAAAGTGATCTTAATATTTTTGAAATCTTCACTAAGTTCTTTTTCAAGCACGTTAGAAAGAGCAATTCCTTCAAGAGACATTAAAATTTGAGTGAATTTATTGATAACGAGATTGTCGCAATTCGAAGATTTTATAACATCTTTTGGTGCAAAGTACTGTGAAGGTGAGAGGCGATAAATACTAGCGAATGTTTCAATCGTACATTCTTCTTTTATTTCTCTTTCGGGATTAGTGAATGCCGAAGCACTTGTCCCCCAAAGAAGAAATTGAAAAAGCAAAATGATGTGAAACATTTTCATAATATTACCTGATGTTATTTATTGTTTGCATCATCTGATCAGCAACACCCATAACTTTTGAATTCATTTCATAAGCACGTTGCGCTCTAATTAGATCAGTCATTTCAGTCATCGGACTAACGTTTGATGTTTCGAGTGCCCCTTGCATTAAACCACCAGCATTGCTTTCACCTGCAATTCCTTGCACCGGAGCTCCACTCGCTACAGTTACTTGATACAAATTCATACCAGTACTTTTTAATCCCACTGGATTCACAAAAATAAATATGGGTATTTGACCGATATTTGTCGGTTCAATTGTTCCTTTGACGAAAGCATCTACTTTGCCATCTTCACTAATCGATACGGAAGACGTGTTTGGTGGAAATGTTAAGTTGGGAAAAACTTTATAGCCTTGTTTGTTAACGAGAGTACCAGTTCCATCAACGTTAAAAGAACCATCGCGAGTATAGCGAAGTTCTCCGTTTGGCATTTGGATGCCAAAAAAACCTTCACCGTTAATCATTAAATCAAATGGATTATTTGTTAATTGAGGAGAGCCGACAGAAAATTCTTTTCTGATGGCAGAAACTTTTGCTCCTGAACCTATTTGGACTCCAACATTGTATTGGGTATTGGCCGATGAGTTTGCTCCAGGCTCTTGAACTGTTTCATAGGCTAGATCATCAAATTCTGTTCTGCCTTTTTTAAAACCAATAGTATTTACGTTGGCAATATTATTTGAAATCGTACTGACGTTAGCTTCTTGTGCCTGCATGCCAGAAGCAGCAGTGTGAAGAGCGCGCATCATTGCAAAACTACTTCCACTTAGAGCGACTGCGCCAATGATAATAATTTTTTTGTTAACTTTCATGTTTTATCCTATTTCTTTAAAACTTCGGTATTTCATTTACTGCTTTACTGCTAATTTGATCATAAGTTTTGATAACTCTTTGGATGCTTTCAAAATTACGGTTAGCATTGATTAACTGAGACATTTCTGAAACAGCATTAACATTGGATTGTTCAACAAAACCTTGATGAACACTTGTTTTGTTATTGCCGATTTTATAATTTTTCGCATCTGTGTTTACAAAAAGCGAATTGCCTTCTTTTTTTAATTGGTGAAGATCGTTAAATTCCACCACCGCAAGATCTGCTACTTTGTTATTACCTGCAAAAACTTCACCATCTAAACTGATCGCTAATTTGTTGTTTCCAACCGTGATTTGTCGAGACTCAGGAGGCGACGTTAATTGCATGGAACCATCGGGATTAATAACTGGAGGCGCTCCTTTTGATAGAATGGGATGCCCTTGATCAGTAACTAATTTTCCTTCAGCATTGATGGTGAAATTACCTTTTCGCGAATAACGAACACCTTGTGGAGTGAGAACTTCAAAAAAACCTTGGCCATTTAAAGCAAAGTCAAAACTATTTCCAGTAGGAGTAAGTTGACCTTGTTCATGCATAGTATAGGTACCATCTACTTTAACAAATGAATCTTCAGAACCATTTGAACGATAAAAATCTTCTGGTTTCCAGTCACGCTGAGGTAAATCTACATCTTCAGCTCCTTTTTCCAGAGCTGCTAAGTATTCTTTGAATACGATTTTGTCTTTTTTAAAGCCAGGCGTGTTTGCGTTCGCTACGTTATTAGCGATTTGTTCAACATTTCTTTGTTGAGCGATTGCACCTGAAATTGGAACCCATATCTCTCTCAAAATTCCTCCTGGCCTAATATTGACCCATGTCTCACTATAACTTCTCGGGTGCCAAATTCTCTACGTGGGCAAATTTATCCATGGCAACTAAGCCTTTGATAATGTATGTTAGTAGGTAAAAAATGCCGGATATATTGGCAGTATTTTGACACACATTACAGGTCTAAATTAATCGGTTTTTCATTTCTTGATAAAAGGGGTTGGATATGGCGGATAAAAAGAAAACTTTTGAACAAACTTTAGAAGAACTCGAAAATATTGTAACTAAGTTAGAGAATGGTGAGTTAAACTTAGAAGAGAGTATTAAAAATTTTGAAACTGCAACAAAGCTCTATAAAGAATGCAAAGTCGAGTTGGATAAAGCAGAGAAAAAAATTTCTGTATTAACAGAAAGTCTTCAGGAAGAAGATTATAAGCTGTAAGTAGAAATCTAAGGATTAGATCGTCATGTTAAAAGTGTTGTCTTATTTGATTTGTGGATTGTTTTTGATTTCATGTTCAAATATTTCGTTTCTATGTCAAAAAAACTCTTCTGAGAATTCATCAAAAAACAATTACCGTCCAGCCATGGGCGTGGACTTTACGCCACCTGAGCTGACGGTACAAGATGAGGCTCCTAGGATTCGAACAGAAGAAACTGTAGATATTTTAGATGGCAAAGTTTTCGTCGAAGATAGAGAAGAGAGAAATCACAATGCCAATAAAATAAATCCTAGAAAAATTAAATTGGGATTAATCTTAGGCCCTGGTTTAAGTCGTTCGGTTGGACATATCAGTGTGCTCAGATCAATTGAGCGCTCGGGGACACGTATTGATTTTGTGAGTGGAACAGAAATGGGTGCCATTATTGGAGCCATGTACGCTTCCGGTATGACTCCCGAAATGATTGAATGGAATTTTTATAAATATTTTCGAGAAAAAAGTAATGCGAAAGTGTTTTCACCGAAGTGGATTGAAGAAATTGATGAGCATTTTTTAAAAAAATTTCAAAATGTTCGTGTGGAAAAACTAAAAAAATATTTCTATGTTCCGCTGTATAGTAAAAAACTTAAAAAAGTGGTTTTTTTCAATAAAGGCAATTTAAGAAACTTACTTATCTTAAACCTAAAAACCAGAACTCAATCCCCGGGTTTGGAATATACTAATGCATCTGAATTTGAAGTCTTTAATTCAGGCTTTATGCGCTCAGCGGGGGCTGAAGTCGTAGTAGGAATCGATGCTTTAGGAGATAAAGTGTCTTTAAAAGATTCTAATGAATTTCTCTATGGAGTTTATCAACGCTTTATTGGAAATATTAAAAAAGATAAGAAATCGGTAGATCTCTATTTCCCATTACCACTAGAAAATTCTCATTTAGATTCAGATGAAGATGCTGGAGCTAATTTACAAAATGCTTCAGATTATGCCCAAAAAATAATTTTAGAAATTGATAAGAAAAGAGAGCTTAAAGCAAAAGCTCAAGAAAATGTTTCGCAAAATTGCGAAAATGGATGTGTATGAGTAGAAGAACGTTAATTAAAATCGTCATTGCCCTTGTTGCTTTATCGACCATGGCCGCAGTCTCTGCTGCATTGGCGTTCAGCTTTTTAAATTTAGATTTACCAAAGTTGGATAAATTACAAGACTATCGTCCTAATTTAGCATCACAAATTATAAGCAAAGATGGAGTCGTTCTCGCAGAGCTTGGTATAGAAAAGCGAGAAATTGCGACGATGAAAGAAATTCCCAAAAGAATTGTCGATGCATTTTTATCGGCGGAAGATGATAGTTTCTATTCTCATAAAGGAGTAGATTATTGGGGTGTTGTTCGCGCGATGTTTGCGAATTTAAAAGCCGGTAGAGTCGTTCAAGGTGGATCGACAATCACACAGCAGGTAGCCAAATCGTTTTTACTTTCCTCAGAAAGATCAGTCACAAGAAAAATCAAAGATTTTATTTTGGCCCAAAGAATTGAAGAAAAACTGACCAAAGAAGAAATTCTTTTTCTTTATCTGAATCAAGTGTATTTAGGTGGTGGATATTACGGCGTAAAAGCTGCGGCTCATGGCTATTTTGATAAAGATTTAAAAGAAGTTACCGTGGCAGAAGCTGCGATGATGGCAGGTTTATTGGTTGCACCTGGAAAGTATTCACCATACGTTAATCCAACAGCTGCAAAAAAACGTCAAGGTTACGTTCTTGAAAGAATGTTAAAAAATAAAAAAATTACTCAGGCTGAATATGAGGCGGCGACAAAAGAAAAAACCGTTTATCAAATTAATGATGACCGCCTAAAAGCTGGCTATTTTACAGAGTGGGTTAGACAGAAGGTTGTTGAGCAAGTTGGCGAGGAAAGCTTTTTAAAAAATGGATTTAGGGTTGTCACGACTCTAGATTGGGAACTTCAGAAAAATGCTGAGACACAATTGGTGAAAGGGATAAAAGTTGTTGATAAACGTCAAGGCTACAAGGGACCGATTGCACGTGTTGGATTGGATGAATTTTCAAAATTTGAAGAAGAAACTAGAAAAAAAATCATGCGTGATCGTTCGAACTTTTTTGTCATAGAAACAGGACAAAAGGCATATGAACATCATTATGATGAAACTCAATATCGTGCCATGAAAGCAGAGCAGGACAAAATTAAGCAACAAGCTCAGGACGAATTTTTAGTGGCTGGATATATGCCTACAGATAAACTTCCTGATGTCCTAGAGTTTAATCGTTCGTATGAGGCTATCGTTTTAAAAGTGGATGACATTGCTAAAGTTGTCTACGTTTCAGTTGGTGGAACGACTGGAATTATTCCAAAAGAAAATTTCAAATGGGCCCACAAAAGAAGTATTAATGAAAATACTGCTTACTACAAAGAAATTGATAAACCTTCTGAGATATTACGAATTGGTGATTTGATTCATGTGGAATTAGTGAAAAAGAATGTGGGATTAGTTCCTTACTTGTCAAAAGAAGGAGTGAGTTTTTTAAATAAATCTAAAAGTGCAGCCTTAGTTAAGGCCCAACAATATCTGCTGCTCAATCTTGATCAAGTCCCAGAAGTACAAGGTGCCTTGTATTCGGTTGATTCTAAAACCGGAGAAGTCATTAGTTACGTTGGAGGAACGGATTATCAACGTTCAAAATTTAATCGAGTTATTCAAGCTAAGCGCCAACCAGGATCATCATTTAAGCCAATTCTTTTTGCCGCTGCTTTAGAGAAAGGTTACTCGGCTAACTCAATCATTATGGATACACCTGAGGCCATGCCTGGTTTTGATTCAGCTTCAAGTTGGAAGCCTAAAAATTATGATGGTGAATTTTTGGGGCCGGTCACGTTTAGAGTTTCATTAGAACAATCGCGAAATATTCCAACGATTAAAATTGCGGACAGAGTGGGTGTTTCAAATATTTTAAATTTTTCTGACAGAATCGGTTTTAATGCAAAATTAGAAAATAATCTTTCTATCGCACTTGGAACATTCGGAGTGAGTTTAAGAGACTTAACGACGACATTTGCAATATTTCCTAATGGTGGCCGTTATATCATTCCTAAAGCGATTGTTTCTGTAACTGATAGAGATGGAAAAAAATATGCCATCAATGAATTTGATTCTGATATGCGTAGACCAAAGTATGATGAAAATTCACCTAAGACGGGATTTCTGGCCAATTTAAATGAAACCCAAGTTTATGATCCTCGTTTAGCTTATGTAATGACTCACGTTATGCGTGGGGTGGTCACTAGTGGTACAGCTGGATCTGCGGCCGATCTTTCTCCTTATATTGCAGGTAAAACAGGTACGACGAATGACTATGTTGATGCTTGGTTTATCGGCTTTAATGCAAAAGTCGTTACCAGTGTCTGGGCAGGTTTTGATGACAATAAAACATTAGGTTACGGTGAAACTGGAGGACGTTCTGTTCTGCCAGTTTGGAAAGAGTACATGCGCGGAGTGATTAATAAATATGGTGATAATCCCTACTCTGTACCCGCTGGAGTCTCTTTTCAATGGGTAGATAAGAAAACTGGACGAAAAACATCAGCTAATGCTCCAGGGGCAATTAATGAAGCTTTTGTTGATGGGGTAGAAGCTGGTAATTTAGCAGCACCAAGCGCAGAGGGCGGACAAAAACCGACTATTTCAGGCGATGAAGAATACTACGAGAACCAGTAATAGCTCTCAATAAAGATAAAATTATTCCGAAAGGCTTCAAGTGAATTGTGTTTACTTGGAGCTTTTTTAGAATGTCAAAAAACGCACAAAATTTTTTAAAACGAAATAGTTTGTCGCTGCTCATTTCACTTGGGTTTCATGGCTTATTTGCTCTTTCTCTTTTTGATGTTTCTCTTCCAAAGCTCCATATTCCAACGTTAAAAATTTCAACTGATGATCGTTCAACGAAAATTAAATTGGATGAGATTAAGTTTGTGTCACGTGAAGAAATTGAAAAAAGGTTGGCGAATATAAAAAAACCAACCACTAAACTTTCCAAACAAATTGTTTCAAATGAAGATAGAGGTTTTAAACAAAAACCAAATGACTCGCGATTTCTTGGTGAAAAAGACATGACTTACGACCGCCAAATGGTAGCGGCTAAAAACGGATCTTTTAAGGCCATGGGATTAGGAGAAAAAACAGGTAGTGAAAAAAATATTGTCGAGACTTTATCTGCGCCAAAAATAACAGCACAGAAAAGTGGATCAACTAAAAACTCACTTGGTAAAATAAAGTCTCTCAATCTAGGGGATCTTGCCCTGGGATTAAAATCACATACGATTGATGAAGTTCAAGAAACTATAGAGCCTTCGAATGTCGATAAACGTGAATTAGCGACGCAAAAAAATATTGCACTCGGTTCAAAAAATGGCGATGCCACAAAAGTAGGTTTAGCGCAGAACAATGATTTTGTAGAGGAAATTCCCCTTGGGGAAATGACTCAATTAAACACCCAAGAGTTTAAGTATTTTGGCTTCTATAATCGCATAAAGCTGCAATTAGAGCAGTTTTGGGGAAAAACGATTAACGACAAGGCTCGAGCACTTTACCGTTCAGGAAGAAGAATGCCGGCCAGTGATAACATGATTACATCAGTGACAGTGGTGTTAGACGAAAAAGGTGAAATTGTGAGCATTACAATAGATGGTAGCTCCGGAGTAAGAGAACTCGACCACGCTGCAGTCGAGTCCTTTAAAAAAGCCGGCCCATTTCCAAACCCTCCGAAAGGTTTAGTTGTTGAAGGAAGGGCCGTTATACAATGGGGTTTTGTTGTAAGAAGTTAATTAGTGTACGTTGTTTTTAAGAATGTCTTTAAGTTTGCCAATACCTTCCATTAAAACATAATCATTCCAAATAGAGTCTAGTTCTCTAAGTGTTTCAACGATCTGAACAGCGGCATGGTCACGAGAAATTTTTTGATCTTCAGCTAAATGATTAACAGCTAGCTCTAGTGACTTCATGACAGGTGAAGCGCAAATTTTTGAAAGGCGATCTTCATATGAAGAATTGATTTTTCTCTCTTTACTTTTAATGACAGCAGTATTGAGAAGTTGAATAGCATCTTGATTGTCGGTCATCATATTGTGTCTATTGCCTTATAATAAACGATAACTTTTTAGGTGGGCTCGAGTATCAACATTTTTATTATTTTCGTAAAGGAAAAACTTTTTTATTTTGACGATTTTCAGAGTCAATAGCGAATGTAATTTTTTTTTGAGATTTATGTGAAGTTTTTGCAGTGTTTTACGATTTTTTTAAGAATTTTTTACTTGATTTTAAGAAATGACGGCTTTTAAGCCGCCATTTCTTTCGCATAAAATTATAATGATGCTAAAAAGCTGTTATATTCATCTGCTGATAAAAGTGTGTTGAAATCTGCTGGATTTTTTAATTTGATTTTAATCATCCAAGCATTGTCGTAAGGTGATTGATTACATGTCTCAGGACTGTTAGGTAAATCAGCATTTGATTCAACAACTACACCATCAACTGGAGAGTATAAATCACTCACAGATTTAATAGATTCAACAACGCCAAAAGCTTGGCCATTTTTTAATTCTTTTCCTACTGCAGGTAATTCAACGAAAACAACATCACCAAGTGAAGATTGTGCGAAGTCGGTAATACCAACAGTTAGGATATCACCTTCTAATTTCGCCCATTCGTGTTCTTTTGTGTATTTTAAATTACTAGGTACGTTTGCCATTATTTATGTCCTCCGGTTACAAAAGCTTTTGTGTGTACAATCGCTTCATATTGTTGGTTTCTAATATCGATATAATATTTTTTATCAGCAGAAATTTTAGCTTTTTCAACTAAGGCCAGTGCGATGCCCTTATTGTTAATAACTGACATTGTTCCAGAAGTTACTTTACCAATGACTTCTTTGTCTCCATTAAGAACAGAATATCCTTCGCGAGGAATTCCTTTATCTAGAGAAAGTTTTACTAATTGGTATTTCGCTTTGTAGTTTGTGAGTGTTTCTTTAGAAATAAAATTTTCTTTGGTTAATTTTACCGTCCAACCTAAGCCTGTATCCAGTGGAGTTACATCATCTGTTAATTCATGGCCATAAAGTGGGTAACAAACTTCTAGACGTAAAACATCTCTAGCCGCTAGACCACAAGGAACTGCACCTAGAGCCTGAAGTTTAATCCAAAGAGTGCGGGCCATAGCGTGGCTACTGAAAATTTCAAATCCATCTTCACCGGTATAACCAGTTCTAGCTAAAATGATATTTTCACCATTGAATGCTGCTTCTTTAATTGAGTAGTAAGGAAATTCAGTACTATCTAAAACTTCTAATTTTTTTAAAATTTCTTCAGTCTTAGGTCCTTGCACGGCAATTAACGAATAATCATCTGAACGATTCGTTAATTCGATGTTAAACCCTTGAGTTTTACTGCTAATCCAATTCCAATCTTTTTGAATATTAGAAGCATTCACACAGATGAGGACTTTTTTATCGTTTAATTTATAGGCAATAAGATCGTCAATAATCGTTCCATTCTCGCGACAAAGTGGAGAGTAGACTGCTTTTAACATCTCAGCGTTTTGAAAATCATTTGTAATTAAGTGATCTACAAATTTGATCGCATCTGGACCGGTGACAAAAAATTCACCCATATGGCTTACATCAAATATTCCAACATTATTTCTTACTGCTAAAACTTCATCTTTAACCGATGTATATTGAATTGGCATATCAAAGCCTGCAAACGGAGCCATTTTTGCTTTTAAAGCAAGGTGATCGCCATGTAACGACGTCTTTAACAATTCCATGTTTTGAACCTTTGTTGAGAGTGATTTTTGAGCTTAAAGATATAAGCTGTTTTCAGCGGCTTGTAAAAGGTTTTGGGCCAGACTCAAAATAGTCATTTTCCCGACTCCTCCCGGCACTGGAGTGATCGCTTGAACAAGCTGAACAACGTCTTGAAAATCCACATCACCGCAAGTTTCGTCGTTACTCCATTTATTCATTCCCACATCGATCACAATTTGATGACCTTTGTCAGAAAGATGAGCGCGTTTTAAGAACTTCGCTTGTCCCATTGCAGTAATGATAATATCAGCGTGTTGCGTATGTTTTTCTATATTTGTAGTAGCACTGTGGCAAAGAGTAACGGTGGCATTTTTATTTGTGAGCATTAAGGCCAATGGTTTGCCCACAATTAAGCTTCTACCGATGATCGCGATATTTTTTCCCGCCACATCGATATTATAAAAATCTAAAAGAGTCATTATTCCTTTCGGTGTACAAGGAGGAAGTGCAGTATTTGAATGCTGGTTTTTTAAAAGGGCAATGAGGTTTTCTGAATGAAATCCATCCACATCTTTTTCACTGGGAATTAATTCACCAACATTAAGTTGGGATAATTGTCTAGGAAGAGGTAATTGGATTAAACAGCCATGAACATTTTTATCCGCAGCAATTTCAGCGGTCTTTTTTACAAAATCATCAGCAGAGATTGTTTCATCAAGCTTAATAATTTCGCATGACGCTCCAATTTTTTCACAAAACTTTTTTTTATTTTCAGTATAGATTACTGACGCAGGGTTTTGTCCCACTAAAATAACTTTTAATTGAGGTGTAACACCTTTTTCTTTCAATTCATTAACGCGTAATCTTAGCGTTTTTAAATGTTTTTTAATGATAGGGGATGCTTTTAATTCTACTGACACTACTTAAGCCTCTTAAAATTTATTGATCTATCATAATCCTAAGAAGACTCTTTTTACAAAAGAAAAAAAAACACGTAGCATTGAGAAGAATCATATTCTGGAGCTTTCGTGAGTTTTTATCTAGGCTTGGCCATGCAATTAATTGGATTTTCTTCTGTTGGACTTTGTCTTTTTGCAGGCATGTCTAAAGGTGACTATGGTCAATTAGAATTAGTGCAATTTGTCGGTGGAAGCGCCGTTTTTTATTTTGGAACCTTAATTAAATCAAAGGCTGGTCGTTAATGATCATTTTAGGAATTGACCCTGGGTCACGCAAGGCAGGTTTTTCTGTTTTAGAAGTGCAAGGGAAGAAAATGACTTATATCGCCTCAGGAGTGATGAAGTTTGACCATGTCGATGAGTTTATTGATCGTTTAGGATTAATTTACCAAGCTTGCGATGAACTCATTACAAAATATCAACCAGAAGAAGTGGCCATTGAAAGTTTGATTTACGTAAAAAGTGTGGAAGCCCTTTCTAAGCTTGCACAAGCAAGAGGGGCGATGATCGCTGCTTTTAAAAAAGAATCTACTTTAAAAGTTTTTGAGTATTCACCAAACCTCATCAAGTCATCTGTGACAGGGCATGGTCATGCAGCGAAAGATGCTGTGGATCGTTCGTTGTCAATGATGTTTGGAAAAATGACTTTTAAAACTAACGATGAATCAGATGCGCTAGCAATAGCCGTTTGTCATGCACTCAATAGAACATATCATTTAAAAACAATGACCAAGGCAAAAGGAATTTCACCATGATTGGATTTTTATCAGGTTTAGTATTATTCAGTGATGGACAAGAAGTTATTTTGCAAACTCCATCTGGATTAGGTTACCAAATCTATTATCATAAAGTTTTAGTAGAAGGCTCATCAGCTTCGGTTTTTATTTCCCATATTATTCGTGAAGATTCAGAAACACTTTTTGGTTTTTCTAGTTTACGGGCCAAAAAAATGTTTGAATTACTTTTATCAGTAAAAGGTATTGGTCCAAAATCCGCCTATGCTATGGTGGCGACACTTTCTATCGATGACATCATTACGGCGGTAAAATTAGAATCAAAAAATACACTGACAAAAGTTCCTGGCTTAGGAACTAAAGGTGCTTCACAAATTATTTTAGATTTATCTAATAAGATCGATCGCGTGAAGATGTACTCTGATGCAACAATTAAAGGACATTTAGTGGGAACTCCTTCGGAATTTTCTGCCGTGGAATTACCGCTAATGGAAAAAGCTCCTACCGCAACTACAATAAACCAAAATCAAGAATTAATTAATCAGCACCAAATTATGCAAGATACACTAATGGCTTGCAAAGAGCTTGGGTTTAAAGAAGATAAGATTATTCCAGTGGCCCAAAGAATTTTGGCCGCTAACTTAATTCATAAACCAGAACAACTAATTCATTTAGTTTTGAAAGAGATGTAATTTATGGATTCAGAACGTTTAATGACTGGTGAAGTTCAAAATGAAGAAACCAGACAAGAAGTTTTATTAAGACCAAATAATTTTGACGAGTACGTTGGACAAAGAAAAGTTGTTAAAAATATCGAAGTCATGGTTGAGTCAGCGAAAATTCGCC
>JAKLJM010000319.1 GCA_023151145.1 Bacteriovoracaceae bacterium
TGGAATTGAGGATGCTGCACGCACGGCCCAAAGAGGCGGAGTGGGTATCATTGCTTATTATCGTAAAGAAGGGCGAGCGCTTGGTGAAGTGACAAAATTTTTGGTTTATAATGCACGTAAACGTCAAACAGGTGGAGATTCCGCTGCTAATTACTTCAAGCGTACTGAATGTGTAGCCGGTGTTGAAGATGCTCGTTTCCAAGAATTAATGCCAGACATTCTTCATTTCTTTGGAATTAAAAAAATTCATAATCTTCATTCCATGAGCAATATGAAGTATGATGCCATTGTGGGATCTGGAATTGATGTTGTGAATAGAATTGAAATACCAATGGAGCTCATTCCTACAGATGCCCACGTTGAAATAGAGGCCAAAAAAGCGGCCGGTTACTTTACTCCTGGGACAAAGAAAGCTGGGGAAGAATTAAAGGCAGTGAAAGGCCGTGATATAGAGGAATAGTTATGCAATTTTCTGATAGTGACTTAGATAATATATTAACACCTAAAAAAATTCGTGAACAAGCAAAACGAATGTATGACCATTGTAAAAATGGTGGAACTTCTTTTGTTATTGATGAATCAAAGTTTGAAACAGTCGTTGATTTTGTTCATCAAACAATTTTAAAAAATTATCCTGATTTAAATATTCCCTTTCATTCTCGTTGGGGACATTTTCGTGCTTCAAAAATTAATCGTGAAATTTGGCTAAATGATTTGTTAAAAAAACAAAATATTACTGATCCCTTAGAAATCGCACGAGTGAAATTAGATCTAGCAGTCGTATCGGTGTTATTAGATGCTGGTGCCGGGGATGTATGGAAGTATCATGAAAAAGAAACAGGACTAGAGATCACGCGCTCTGAAGGTCTTGGGGTAGCAAGCTTTCATATGTTTATGCAGGGAAGCTTTTCCCATAATCATTCTCTTCAAGCGACAAGTGCTGGGCTTAAGGCATTTAAGGCCAATGATTTAGAACTAGGTTTTCAGGTAAGTGATAAAAATCCATTAATTGGCGTTAATGGACGTACTGCACTTTTAAATAATTTAGGAAATGTATTAGAAAATAAAGCATTCTTTAAAGACGGACGACCTGGGAATTTAGTCGATTATATGAAAGAAAATTACGGAATGAGTTTTGATGCTGAAAATTTGATGTTGGCCGTGTTAACTGGTTTTTCAGAAATTTGGCCATCTCGCATTCGTTTGAATGGGAAAAATCTTGGTGATGTTTGGATGTATCGACCATTTGGTGATGATCAATTTTCGTCATTAGTGCCTTTTCACAAATTATCACAATGGCTTACTTATTCATTGATGGAGCCAATGCTTGAAGCTGGTTTTGAAATTAAAAACATTAATTCGATGACTGGACTTCCTGAGTATCGCAATGGTGGTCTTTTAATTGATAAAGAGCTTTTAAAGCTTAAGAACTCAGAAGATTTAAGCAAAAAACATTTGCCGGATTCAGATTTGATAGTTGAGTGGCGTGCCCTTACTGTCTATTTTCTTGATCAAATAGGTTTGGCGCTACAAAAGAAAATGCATAAAACTCCTGATGAGTTTCCGTTATGTAAAATTTTAGAAGGTGGAACTTGGTGGGCCGGAAGGTTTGCCGCCAAAGAAAAAAGAGCAGATGGTTCTCCTCCGCTTCATTTAGATAGTGATGGAACGGTTTTTTAATAAAAATTCGAGGTAAATATGAAAGGCAAATTAATACATGTTGAGCATCCCTTACTAAAACATAAATTGGGTTATCTTAGAGACAAGAGAACTGAGTCTAATGATTTCCGAGAAATCGTGAAAGAAATTTCAAGAATACTGGCCTATGAAGTCATGAGAGATTGGAAAGAGTTTGATCATGTAGATATTGAAACACCTATCGCTAAAACCAAAATTGATCGCATTATTAATCCGCCGATAGTGGCAAGTATCATGCGTGCAGGCAACGGTATGTTAGATGCGGTGTTGTCGATGTTACCATTTGCCAGTGTCGGTCATATTGGAATTTATCGTGATAAGTTCATCCACACTACGGTTGAATATTATATTAAAATGCCTCTAAACTGTAAGGGCAAAACAGTTTTACTTTGTGATCCATTGCTGGCGACCGGTGATACGATGATTGCTTCTTTAGACCGCTTGAAAAATTATGAAGTAGGTAAGATTAAAATTCTTTGTATCTTGGCTTCTGATATAGGTCTAAAACGTGTTCAAGAGTTTCACCCAGATGTTGATATCTATTATCTAAATATTGAAAATGAACTAAATGATCAGGGTTACTTAGTGCCTGGTTTAGGTGATGCAGGAGATAGACTTTATCAAACAAAATAAGTTCTTATCTTATTTGTTATTTTTTAGTTTTTTAACGTTTAGTTGTCTAAATGTTCAAGCATCCTCAATTAAAAAAATTAAATGTGCCATTGCCACCGGGTATCCTCCCTATCAGTATTTAGAGAACGGAGTTCCTAGTGGCATTGATTCACAACTTATAGCACTCATAAATAAATACAATCAAAAGATGAAAATTGAAATTCATCCCATGCTTTGGGCAGATGCCATGGCGACTTTGAGTTATACCAATAAGCTCGACTGTATATTTGGCATGGAAATTAACGATACTAGAAAAAAAAGATTTTTGTTTACTAGGCCAGTTTACTCAAGAGAATCTAGTCTCTTTGTCCTGGCCAGTTCGTCATTTAAAAACTTAGAAAGTTTATCTGATCAAAAAATTTCATCAGACGAAGAGTCTGAACTTCATCGAGAACTTAGCTCTTTTAAGAAATATCGTTTAATAAAAGTGGACACTAAAGAAGATGCCTTTTTGAAATTAGTTTCCGGAAAAACCGCAGCCGCCATTTTTCCGGAACGAATAGGTAGATATTTTTCTCAGAAATCAAAAATTGAACTTCGAATCGTGAGAAAAGCAAAGTCATCAACTGGTGTGGCCATTGCGGTAAAAACAATCGAGTTACAAAATGAAATGAATCAAATTCTGAATAAATTGCCACAATCTGAAATTCAAAAAATACTAAATAATTTTTAATTTTTTTCGAGGAAATATCAATGATCATTTTTATAACTGGGGCAACTTCTGGATTTGGTGCAGCTATGGCCAGACGTTTTATTAAAAACGGACATAAAGTAATAGCCACAGGAAGAAGACAAGAGAGACTTTTGGAATTAAGAGATGAACTAGGTGAGAACTTGTTGCCAGTGACATTAGATATTCGCGATAAAGATCAGGTAGAAAAAGTCATTTCTCACTTATCGGAAGATTAGAAGGATATTGATGTTTTAATCAATAATGCTGGCTTGGCCGTTGGAGC
>JAKLJM010000320.1 GCA_023151145.1 Bacteriovoracaceae bacterium
CCTTCGGATTAATTTTTGCCAGCGAGACTTCTGCGACAACTGTATGTTCACTAAAAGTAGAGCATCCCATATAATGATAAACTGGCTGACCTTTATAAGAAAAGCGAGTTGTCCCATCAGGCATTAAACCTTTTCCTTGAGTGGCCCTAACAGAAACACAAAGATTTGTTTTACCAGATTTACAGAAAAGACATTCTTTACACTCAGCTGTGTAAAGTGGAATAACATGATCACCTGGTTTTACACTCGTGACACCTTCGCCAACTTCTAAAACAATTCCAGCGCCTTCGTGTCCTAATACTGCTGGAAAAATTCCTTCTGGATCGTCTCCAGAAAGTGTAAAAGCGTCAGTATGACAAACACCAGTGTGGGTGATTTTAATTAACACTTCACCTTTTTTTGGGGCTTCTAAATCTAATTCAACTATCTCTAAAGGTTTTCCCGGTGCAAAGGCAACCGCGGCACGTGTTTTCATCATTTCTTTCTCCATTTTATTTTAAATAGGTACGAACGAGAGTCAGCATATCATCCAAAATTAATTGCATTTCTTTTGCTGATATCTCTTTACCTTTATGATCAAAAGTTTCTCGGAGATGTCCTTGTAGGACTTCCGACATAAGGCTGTTGGTAGCGCCTCTTAGAGCTGCGATTTGTTGTAAGAGAGTACTGCAATCAGTACCTGCTTCAATGGCACGCTCTAAGGATTCCGCTTGACCGCGAATGCGGCGTAAACGGGTGATGGCTTTCTTTTTTTCTTGTATTGAATGTGGCATGTCGAGAAGCATATACTATGGGGGAGTATAGGTCAATAGGTGTGGAGAATTTACCTAATGAATATCAGCAAGATTATTTTTGTGAGATAACGCGCTGGCACTTAAAGAAAGGCTACAGAAGTTCTACACTGTCTTCACGCTAACATTTTCAAAGGTAAACACGATGTCACAAGATAATTCTGGCGAAAGCCAAACATGTCCAAAATGCAATTCACCATACGGATACCCAGATGGTAATTTATGGGTATGCCCAGAGTGCGCTCACGAATGGACTTTAGTTGAAGAAACAGAAAGCGTTGAAGTCGCTGCAGGTCCAAAATTTTTAGATTCTAATGGAGTTCAATTACAAAATGGTGATACCGTTCGTACAATAAAGGATTTAAAGGTAGGCGGCGATACTTTGAAATCAGGTACGAAAGTAAAAAGTATTCGTTTATTAGATGATCCGATTGATGGGCACGATATTTCCTGCAAAGTCGATGGCTTTGGATCAATGTATTTAAAATGTTCAGTGGTTAGGAAAGATTCTTAAATTTTTTGGGCCCTAAGAATAATTTGGTAATGATCAATACCTAGTTTGTTGATCATTATCAAAATATCGATTTTTCCCCAGCCAACACCTGGAATAGCGGGATGGTAAATGACTTCAATTAAACTTTTTCCATTTTTTGGTATGATTTGAAATTGATAAGCATTTTTATATTTTCCAAAATCTAATCTTTTAATAAATTTTAATTGTGCTTTTTCGAGTTCAATTGTTTTTAAAGCTTCAAGCTCTAGATATCCGCGTTCAGTTTTAAACTCAATTGGAAGTTCGTAGTCAATTTCACCTTTTAATTTTTCATCATCAACGGGCACATAGAATTTCTTTTTTAATTGGTAAATTAAATGAACAATAAATTTTGAATCATGTTCTAAGTTTTGAACTTGGGCACTTCCCCCGGTATGTAAAGCACCTGGATCAGCACTGTAATTTGCAATGGAGTTTGCAAAAGAATTTGTAATTAAAAAAGAAAATAAAATAATGAGTATTTTTGTCAAAAGTAGTCCTTGGATACTTTATTATGACATAAAACTAAATTTTCTAATATTAAAAATCTTTAATTTGATTGATTAACTCAGGATCTAGAATAAAAGGATTGAGGTTACCCTGAAATTTCGAAACTTCATTATTTCTTTCGATTTCATCACTATCAATGGGATCAATGAAATGCCATGCTCTTAAGAATTCTTCTTGATGATTTTCTATTGGTAACTGATAACGAAGGGAAAAATAGAAAAGTGCGCGGGCCACGTTTCCTTTATGATTTTTTGGTGGTTCAAAGCAGTGCTCATTAAATTTATTGTATCCGCGTTTACTTTCACCATTTGTCCATTTTACATTTTCCACATCACAAAAAGGTAAGCTTGATCGAATAGAGTTGGTTGGACTGTCTGAAATAAAGAGATGGTGAAGATCACTTTTTGCATCACCATTGGCACCTTCAGATTGCGGCCAAGTATGCTCGATATTCATGACTTTTGGGCTAGGAACAATCGCAGTCGTTAAACAAAGATCTATTTTATAAACGCTACAAATTATGCCATTTTTATTATCGAGTTTGGTAAAAAGAATTTCATTAGCAAGCTTATAAGTTAATGGACGATGATCATTTCTGGTTTTTAGTTGAATGTTTTGAACAATGGATGTCTGTATCGCCGGATCGAAGGCATATGTATTAATAATGGTAAATAAAAGAGTAAAGAAGTGCATCATGAGGATTAAGTACCTGTGAAAAAATTAATTGTCCAGAGACCTTTGATTCTTATCTTTAAGCTCGATAATTCAATCGTTTAAATGCTTTTTTAGGCTTTTGTTTCAGTTCTTTGATTGTTATAAAGGCTCTCATATAAAGTGGAGTCTATGATGAAATTATTTAGTCTATTTGTTGTTGTTTTATATTTCTCTTTTTCGACATTAGCTCATGAGCTTTCAGTTATTGGCCCATGCCTTGAAAAACCAATGTTTTTAGTAGATGTGGCAGATAAGTTTGAAACAGTAGGGGATTTAACCATTCATACTTTTAATAAAAATGGCATTCCATACTTAGGGAATGAAAGAGGAATAAACGTCATTTTTAATTCTCCGATTGGAGATGCGTCCTTAGAAGTTATCTCCGATACAGAAATGCGCGCTTATGGATGGTGTTTTTTTGTTAATGGTGAAGTCTCAATGGAATACGCCGATGAAACTTATTTAAATCCAGGTGATAAAGTGGAATGGATTTATAGTTATGCTCTTTATTCCAAGGGAGAGTGGAAGTCGATGTGTAATCCAAGTTATAAAATAAAGAGCGAGTTTATTTGTAAAAAATAATAAGCTTGTTTATTGTCTTTTATTTTTAATGGGAATTCTCGTTCTCGAGAGAAGAAGTTTAATGGTGGATGGATCTTCAACTTCATCAACGATGTCTCCCAAAATTTCTTCGATGATATCTTCTAAAGTAATAATTCCTAAAAATTCACCTTCGTTATTACTGATGATGGCCAAATGTTGCTTTTTTTCTTTATCACCATCAATGACTGGAAAGCGAGTGTGAGTAGAAATATCTAATATTTCTTCAACTTGTTTTTCATCATCTTGAAAATTTAAATGGATGACATTTTCCCATTTCACCATCGAGTCATTGGCTTTACGATGATGGAGTTCAATTAAATTCATGACAAATTTTTGATGGAAAAGTGGAAGATAGCTTATGGTTACACTTCCTTGATTGTCTACTTCATCGACAGTGCCTTGAATGCCGATTTTTCTTAAAACAAAGCTGGTTGATTTTTCTAAGAAAGTAATGATTGGTGAACAAACTTTATCAAGGATAGTGAGAAAACGAATTCCATATAATAGAATAGGTTTAGGATTATTTAAGGCAATTGTTTTTGGAACTAATTCACCAAAAACGACACTTAAGTACGTTAAGGGAATAATGACGGCTAGAACCGAAATGGCTTCCGCTAAAGTAGGTGAAATTGAAAATTCTCTCTCTAGAAATGGTGAAAATGATTCCACTGCACCATTACCGCCAACCGCTGCAGAAATGGCGCCAACAAGTGATATTCCAATCTGTATAACCGATAATGTTCTTTCGGGATTCTTCTTTAGTAAAAAAATTTGAGCGATTTCTGACTTAAAATGATCCATTGATTCTGAAAAATCTTCTTTTGTTACAGTAACAAAAGCCATTTCAAAGGCTGCAAAAAAAGAGTTTAGTAATAAACAAATAATGACGACTAAAAATTCAAGCATGATAAGAACCTACCTATTAAAACTCTATCAAGGTAGTATTGAATTGTAAATTAAACCAACTAGTCTCATAACAGACTAGTTGGTGATAAAAAGTTATTTCTTTTTATTCATGGCCCAAAAAACAATGCCTGCTATTGCAATGATAATGACGACGCCTAGGATTTGTGTTCCAGAGTCTCCCATTGGTCCATGGGCATGACCTTCGCCAGGTCCAGCGTAAGTTGAATTTATGAAGCTAAAAAATAGTTTATGCATTTTATTCTCCTGTAAAATTTGAACCACTTAACCAGCCTTTCATTGTGATAAAAAGAAAAAGTCGCTGTTTATTTGTTGGTTGATTTTTATCTACAAAAGTTAAAACCCATTCAGGACCTTTTTTAAATTGTTTCATTTCAACTTTTTCAAGTGGAATTGTTAGCCAAGATTTTTGAATTTTTCCTTTTGTAACTAAGTGTTCAAGAGATTTAGTGGCTACAGCAGAAGCTTCTTCTTGAGTACAATCACTTTTGCATTTTACAATTTGAGTAGGATGAAAATGCCCTGTGCCTGCATTTACTTGAGTTAAAACAAATAAAGAAATGAATAAAGCAATAAATTTCATGATAATTTCTCCTTTAATATTAATGTGCGTTGCCGTCTTCTAAAACCATTTCACTGTGAGTGTGGTTGTGATCATCTTTGTTAATTGGAAACGACTCAGGTGAGCTCTCGTGCCAATAACCATGAAATTGCATAATGAATAAGAAAATCCCTCCGGCCATAAGTATGACGTTGGCCATTTTCGATATTTTTTTAAAGGACTCTGTTTTTCGCCAGCCAGCAAGCATGATCATCATTACTGTAAGAGCAATAATTTGCCCAACTTCGACGCCTACGTTAAACGACAAAATTCTCATCAACATTCCAAATGAATCTTCACCAAGGGGTAATTGTTGAAGTCTTGTTGATAAACCAAAACCATGAATAAGGCCGAAAACAAAAACCATTTTTAAAAGACTTGGAGGAGACCAATCAAAATGTTTTTTGAAACCATCAATATTCTCATATCCTTTGTAGATTACACTAAGGGCAATAACCGCATCGATTAAGTAATAGTTGGCTGTAATTTTAAAAAAAGTAGCAAAAATGAGAGTGATACAATGGCCTAAAGTAAAAATACTAATGAAGCGAACAATGTCTTTAAATGTCGTTAAGAAGAATATTACTCCAAAAATAAAAAGTAGATGATCGTATCCCGTCAACATGTGGGATGCTCCAAGCCAGATATACTGCAAGTATCCACCATTTAACATTGCTTCTTTATCGGCATCAGAAATTCCATGCGCAAATGATGTTAAACTATTTAATAATAGCCCTAAAGAGAGTAAAAATTTCATATATTCTCCAAAAAAATAAAATTTAATTATGTGACTTTGAGAATATTGAATTTTATTGGAGGTCGAAAAATATCGGAATTTTGATTTGATAGCTTTAATGTGTTTGTATTTTTAGATATTTGAAAGATGATATGTTTAATCTGGCAATTAAATATAATTTCATCTGTATAAAATAAATCTTTATGCTCAAGACTTAAAAGATGACTGTGCTCATGTTCGGTATCCTCTTGATTGTGCTTATGTTTATGATGGTGCCTAACTTCTGTTGATTCTTCGAAAAGATCACTGTGATCATTGAATTCATTTATATTTAAATGTGTATGATTTGAACTAAATGAAGCTGAAGAAGCTAATGATATTAAATTTAAGTGTATGATAGCAATAAATGAAAAGATTATTGTTAAAAATAATTTCATAGATATTTTGTGATTTCTTTAAATTCTTTTATTTGATTCAAGTCTGATGATTTATTGCTCTGATCTTCTAAACAATGTTCAATATGT
>JAKLJM010000321.1 GCA_023151145.1 Bacteriovoracaceae bacterium
GATCTTGGAACACCTCTAAGACTCAAGCTTCTTTGCAAGACCACGTGGATATTTTTATCGATTACTTTAATGAAGAGCTTCGGCTGAACGTTAAAAGATGTAAGAAAATTTAGAAATAAAACGAGAAAAGAAAAATTAAATGTTAAGAAGTAACTCACAAGCTAATTGCTTCTTAAATCTAGCCCCACTCAAGTGGGGCAGTTTATTATTGTAATGAAGCGCCTTGTACTTTTCTTGTCCAACCAAACGGATCTGAACTTCTTCCTTCTTGAATGTCTAATAATTTTGATTTAAGCATCATACCAATCGGAGCATTCTGATTTTGAAATTCGTATCTATCGCCGTTAGCATCTTGTAAAAATGTTAGAGGCGTGACAACCGCTGCTGTTCCACAAGCAAAAGCTTCCGTACAGTGGTTATTTTTAATATCACGTAAGAGATCATCGATCGCCATTTTTCTTTCCACAACTTTAATCCCGTTATGGTTTGCAAGTTTTAACAATGAATCTCTGGTAACACCTTCTAGAATGGTATCGTTTAATTCTGGAGTGTGAAGTTCGCCATTAATAATGGCGAAGAAATTCATACCAGATAATTCTTCAATGTATTTATGCTCTAAAGCATCAAGCCAAAGAGTTTGAGATAAACCAAGTTCTTTAGCTTTTTTATAGGCCATTAAAGAAGCGGCATAGTTTCCACCTGTTTTTGCAAAACCAATTCCTCCTGGGAAAGCTCTAGATTGTTCTCTTTCAATAAGAACGCCTATTGTTGCTGATGAGAAATAATCCCCTGAAGGAGAAGTGAGGACAAAAAAACGATATTCCAGACTTGGTCTCACACTCATAATATTATCTGTCGCAATCAAGAGTGGTCGCAAGTACAAAGATTCACCAGCTCTTTTTGGCATTATTGGATAGGAATAACTAACGACAGATTCAATCGCTTTTTCAAAAAGTTCTTGAGGAATAGGTGGCATGGCCAAACGTTCACTTGAACGAACAAATCTTTTATAGTTTTCATTTGTTCTAAAGAGCAGAGGTCCGTTATCGTTATAGTTATAGGCTTTCAGGCCTTCGAATATTTCTTGGGCGTAATGAAAAACTTTGGCAGTAGGATAGAGTGAGATTGGTCCGAATGGAATGATGGATAAATCACTCCATTCTCCATTTTTAAACTCTGCAGATGCCATAATCGGTCCTGACACTTCACCAAAACCAAGCGTTGGTGGCAGTTCAAATTTTCCAATTTTTTCTAAGATGTCTGTATCAATATGAATTTTAATGGCCATAAAATACCCTTTTATTTCTAGAATTTTTATAGAATTTTAATTTTTAAATCGTACTTGAAAACTCCACTATGTGCAATGAAATATGACTTTTGAAAAACTTCATAAAATAACTTTATGTAATTGCATCAATACTCGCAAAAATTCTTCAAATACCAGAGCGAAACACTTGGTAACCTAAAGCAGAAATTAAGTTTAATTTTTCTTTATCGTCCACCGATAAAACCATTGATATAGCAAGTACTCTAATCACTTTTAGGTGGGATGAATTATGGATGAATTTGAAAAAGAAGTAAAAACCGATTTTCTTTTTGAAGCAACTCAGTTGCTAAATGATGCAGAACAAGCATTTTTGGCTTTAGAGGGAAATAAAGATAATCCGGATTTAATGAATGAGATTTTTCGTCTTGCTCACAATCTAAAAGGGACCAGTCGAGCTGTTGGTTTTGGAGATGTGGCAGAATTCACACACGAGTGGGAAAACCTCATCTTAAAAATTAAAGAAGGGAAGATTGCAGTTACTGACTCCATTGTTTCACTTCTTTTAGAGTGTAATGATCATGTGAGTATCATGATTAAAATGCTCACGATGGATATGGACTCTAAGTTTGATAGTAAAGAAATTATTGCCAAAATTCATTTGGCCCTTGGTGGAAATTACGTTGCTGACAATGCTCATGCAGCACCCGCAGAAGTCATCCATGATATTCCCTCTGCGGATATGTTTGAAGAAGATACTTTGACTGATTCAGATAGTGAAATGTTAAAAAGTTTTGAATCAAACTTGCATGCGGAACCTATGACATCTGTGCAAACAGAAGAACGTGCAAAATCTTTTTTCCCAAGTGAACATAAAAAAGAAGTAGCGGCACAAGAAAGCAATGCTGTGGAAGCAAAAGATAAAAAAGTTCAAGATATTAAAGGAAAGGGACCGGCGGTTGAAGATGATAATATTCGTGTATCATTGTCGCGAGTTGAAAAATTAAATGACGTTGTTGGTGAATTAGTTATTATTCAAACTGTTCTTAATCAACACCGTGAAGAAATTGTTAATCCTTTAATGCTTAAATCATTATCGCAATTGTCAAAGCTTTCAAAAGAGATTCAAAATATCTCAATGAGCTTAAGAATGATTCCACTGAAACAAACTTTTCAAAAAATGCAAAGAATTGTTCGTGATACTTCTAAAGCTTTAAATAAGAAAGTTCATTTAGAACTTATTGGTGATGAAACAGAGATCGACAAAACGGTTTTAGAACATTTATCTGATCCTCTCGTTCACATTGTAAGAAATGCAGTAGATCACGGATTAGAATCCACCGAAAATCGACTTGCTGTAGGAAAATCAGAAGAAGGGAGAGTTACTTTAAAAGCCTATCATGAAGGAAATAACTTAGTTATTGAAATCAAAGATGACGGAAAAGGTATTAACCCAAAAGTTATTAGAGAAAAAGCAATCGAGAAAAATGTTATTTCCGCAAATCAACATCTTTCAGATGAAGATTTAGTAAATTTAGTTTTCCATCCTGGATTTTCAACCAAATCAGAAGTTTCAGAAATTTCAGGTCGCGGTGTAGGAATGGATGTCGTAAAGACAAATATTGAAAAATTATCAGGTGAAGTAAAAATTCATACTGAAGTTGGTAAGGGGTCAACGTTTAGAGTTGTTCTACCTTTAACCCTTGCCATCATTGAGGGAATGGTAACGAAAATCGGTGACGAACGTTATATTATTCCTCTGGCCCAAATTTATGAATCATTATCTCCAACTAAAGAAATTATCCATCACGTTAACGGGGTCGGAGAATGTCTGAATTTGAGAGGCCAAGTATTACCACTCATGAGAGTGTCTAAAGCACTCGGAAGAACGGCAAAAGAGCGTCCAGCAACAGAACAAATTGCGATTATTGTTAACTCAGAAGAACGAAACTTTGCGGTTTTAGTTGACGATATTACTCATCAGCAACAAGTTGTTATTAAAAAGCTGGGTGAGGAAATTACAAATCAGAAAGGATTTATGGGA
>JAKLJM010000322.1 GCA_023151145.1 Bacteriovoracaceae bacterium
CGACAGATTTGAAAATACTTATCTGTTCCACCAATCATGAGAAGCTGTTTCAGTGTTTGCGGAGACTGAGGAAGAGCATAAACATGACCTGGATGTACGCGAGAAGGAACAACATAATCACGAGCACCTTCAGGTGTCGACTTATAGAGGATTGGAGTTTCTACTTCAACAAAATCTTCCTCTGATAAAAGATTGCGCACGCGATTCATTGTCTTAGATCTTAAAAGTAAAATATCTTGCAGTTTTTTTGTTCGTAAATCTAAATAACGATACTTCAAGCGAAGATCATCACTAGCTCCAACAGCACCGTAGGGTAAAAATGGAATAGTATCAATATCAGACTTTGATAAAAGCGTAAGTTCTTCTACTTGAACTTCGATTTCACCAGTGGCCATCTCACTATTCTTAGCTTCACTTGGGCGCGATTGAACTATACCCTTAGCTAAAATGACCGATTCCAATGAGCATTTCTTCAATTCGTCGATATTGCCTTTGAAATTCACAAATCCCAGCTGAGTTACACCAAATTTATCTCGAACATCAATAAAGTGTAAGCTACCTAAGTTACGGTACTTATTAACCCAACCACAAATGATGACATTTTTTCCAATGTCACTTGTGCGAAGTTCTCCACAGTGATGTGTTCTCATTAGGCCTTGAATATTGCTTGGCATGGTTGTCTCCTCAACGAAAATTCTGAGAAAATATATCAAATTACGAGGCTTTCCTCATTAAAAAAAACTAATGTTTATTAAGAAATCGATTAATCCGCTTATTGATGATCTCGGGAAAATCTACTTGAGGCACATGACTTCCATCTTTTACGATATAAAGTTCACTATTTTCAATTTTTTTATGCAAGATTTGCTGGAGATAATTGGGGATAACTTTATCTTTGTCTCCACCGACAATGAGCGTTGGATTTTTTATTGTTTCAAGATAAGAGATGATATCGTGGTTTTTCATTTCTTCTAGCAAGTGAAAGAAAAGTTCTTTAGGGAGCTCGCTGATTTTTTTCATATAAAGTTCAACGAAGTCCTGAGTCGTTGTTTTAGTATTAAAACCGCCATCAAATACTAAAAATCTCGCAAGTGGATTCATGTATGATGTTTTCCAAATATTGGAAAAGGCGCCAGGATATTTTTGTGTGAGCTCTTTTAAAAGAGGAGAAAAGACATCAACCAAATTAGTATCAAACATAATATCTTGAGGAGCTACGATGGTTCCAGAAATAAGAGTTTGGGATTTTACGAACTCAGGATAATTCTTTGTAAATTCTAATGAGATATTTACTCCCATACTATGAGAGATTAGATGAGCTGCAGGAATGTTAAGTTCTTCAAGCAATTCCTTCAAGTCAGAAGAAATTTGTTTGAAATTACAACTCTTAATATCTCCATCTTGTGAAGAAGAGTAATGGAAACGATAGTCGTGAATCACAACTTGGTAATCGAGTTGATCAAAGTAGGGCAATTGATATTTAAAATGACCGTTGCTACAGAGTAGTCCATAAATAAAGACCAATGTGGGCTTCTTGGGATCAAACTCAGTACGATCAAAGTTAGTAGCGTAGAAAATTCTAGTTGAATCTTTAGTGTAAAAATAATTAGGAAAACTTTTTTTAAAATATGTCATGTGTTTTTATTGCTTTCAATGTTTTGAATTTCTTTATTTAAAATATCTAAGGCAAATTGATGTGCTTGATTGTTCTTCATGAAGTTTTCATAAAGTTTCCCAAAATCAATTGCTTGATCAGTTTTTTTAAATCCTAAAACTTCAAAACTATGACTTCCCAATACAACGATGTCACCAGCTTGCAAAAGTTTTCTTCCAGACATTTTTTTGTTGTTTATGAAACAAAATAAATCTGGATGCAGTGTCTGCACAAACAATGAATTCTCTTCGATGATAAACATTAAAGCTATAGATGGGAGAAGTTGATCTTTGATGATGAGATCATTTTTTTCTGTTCGACCTAAAGTTAATACATCGAATTGATACTCATATGTACCTTCGGCGTTGGGGTCAGTAGATTTAAGAACTTTTAAATTAATCATATTTCACTATGCTAAATGGTATTAAAAATTTTAGCATCTTTAGAAATCTTGGCAATCTGAGCTTCTATGATGGGATCATTTTTCTTTAGGGCTTCTTCTAAGTCAACACGAGCATCTTCTAAAAGGTCAGAATGCAAGATGAGATTCGCCAGCTTACGTTGCTGAGATCCAGACTGTTCCTTACCAAAAAGATCACCTTCTCCGCGAAGTTTTAAGTCTTCTTCTGCAATTAGGAACCCATCCGTGTGATTTTCGATGACTTTTAATCTTTCTTGGGAAGTCGTAGCTAATTGTTTATCCGTTACTAAAAAACAAAAGCCTGTTTTATCACCACGACCAACTCGTCCTCTTAACTGGTGGAGCGAGCTTAGTCCAAAGCGTTCTGGATTTAGGATACTCATAATAGTTGCATTCGGGACATTTATTCCAACCTCAATAACTGAAGTCGAAACAAGCAGATCAAATTCGTGATTTTTAAACTCTTTAAAAATCGATTGTTTCTCATCAGATTTCATTTGGCCATGGAGTCCCTTAATTCGAAATTCAGGGAAATATTTTTTGTAGCTTTCAAGTGCCGATTCGAGGTGATGGATTTCTTGCTCTACACTTTCATTAATAGCTGGTACGACTATATAAACTTGTTCTTTCATGCTCAGCCTTGTTTTAATAAAACTTAAGTACTGAGAGAATGTATCTGGGGTGACGATTCTTGTTTTGTGTCCCTTTCTTCCGGCCGGCATCGAGCGAATGATTGAAATATCAAGATCACCATATCGCGTGAGTGAAAGTGAGCGCGGAATAGGAGTTGCTGACATAATGAGACAATGAGTTCCTTGTCCCTTATTGATTAAACTAATTCGTTGTTCAACGCCAAATTTATGTTGTTCATCTATGATTGCCAAAGCCAAAGATTTAAACTGTACGGACTCTTGAAATAAAGAGTGGGTTCCAATAATAAGATCAATTTCACCATCTACTAATTTTTTATTGATGATTTTTTTTTCTTTAGCAGAGGTTGAACCCAAAAGAAGACCGATTCTTACAGGCGTATTATGAAAAAATTCTTCTGCACTTAAAAAGTGTTGAAGGGCGAGTGCTTCTGTTGGACACATGAGAGCAGTCTGGAAATGATTTTCAATGGTGATAGCTGCTGCTAAAAACGCTATCGATGTCTTTCCACATCCCACGTCTCCTTGAACCATTCTCATCATGGGCTCATCTTTTGCCAAATCTTTTTTAACTTCATTTAAGATTTCTTCTGAAATTTTTAATGAATGGGCCAATGGCTTTTTTAAGAAACGTCGACGTAATAATATTTTGATTTGGTCGATAAAAAATTCGTTATATATTAGACGATTTTCAGCTTTTAGTTGTAACTCATCATCAGGTTTTATTTTGGCATGTAAAATTTTAAATGCGTGTTTTAAATTGAAGAGGTTGCGCTTTTCGATAATTGTTTGAGGTAAAATTTCCTCGATATTGTCCCATAAGCTTGAAGGTATCTGGTCGATAATTTTCTTAATATGGATACCTGAAATTGTATTTATCGTGGGATATTGAATTTTTAAGTCATATCCCGTTTTTTGAAAGTTGGATTCATCTTTGAAGCTTTCAAGAGGAAAAATTTCGGGATTAACGACTTGGGCTTTATCTGCAAAAAAACTAGTTTCTCCCATGAATTCTATTAAGTTCAGTTTTTCCAGTTTTTGTTTAACTGAGCCATAGGTGTTAAACCAACGAAGAGTTAAATATTGATTAGAGAAAGCATCTTTAACAGTAACGACGATATTATATAAAAGCGCTCGACCTTTACCACGGATGCGAAAGTTAGGCTTAGCTTGAATATTTATGACTGATCCACGTCCAATGAAAATCATCCCATCTTGAATTTTAGAAAATTCTTGAACAGGAGGAAGCTCCATAACTCTTAATGGGAAAATCCAGAGTAAATCTTCAAGTGTGGTGATACCGTAGGCGTTTAGTTTTTCAGTAGTTTTTTGAGATTTTTTACCAAGCAGGTCCTCGATGGTCGAGGACCAAGTGTATTCAGAGGTTTTTTTCTTAGACGAATTCGAACTCGTCGATTTCATATTCAACATCACCTTTTGGCGCTTTTACGATAACAGTGTCACCAGCTTCTTTGCCAATGAGTGCTTTCCCTAAAGGGCTATTAAATGAAACTTTTCCAATGCGGATATCAGCTTCATCTTCACCGACTACTTGATATGTTACGACAGATTCTTTTTCTATGTCACGTAAAGTAACAGTTGCTCCGAAAACAATTCTTTCACTTTTAATTTTTGAAACATCAACAACTCTTGCACGAGCTAAAACACCCTGTAGTTGAGCAATTCTGCCTTCGATAATACCTTGGCGCTCTTTTGCAGCATGGTATTCAGCATTCTCTTTTAAGTCACCAAGCTCTCTTGCCTCAGCAATTGTTTCTTTTAGTTTTTCACGTTCGACTTTAACCAAATGGTTAAGTTCTTCTTCAATTTTATCTTTACCAGCTTTTGTAATTGGCATTTCATCGTGAGCCATGTTTCCTCTCTTTAATACACACTTTACTTCTTAAATAGCGCCTCAAAAGCATTTTGAGCTTTTTCTTTTTCATCAATGGCAGCAGCAGAATTTCCGGGTGAAAAAAAGTCACAAAAATTTGCTTTTTCTTTATCAACAATTCTTTCAGCGACAGGTTCTTTGCACTCATTGTATGAGTGGGCGTCGTAAAACTTG
>JAKLJM010000323.1 GCA_023151145.1 Bacteriovoracaceae bacterium
ACAACAAACAGCAATAATCGTCATTGCTTCAGCTGCTCTGTTGATCGAAGTTCTCCATTTTTGTCTAAAGAGTAAAAGAATGGCAGAAATAAAAGTTCCCGCGTGTCCTATACCTACCCAAAAAACAAAGTTAGTAATATCCCAACTCCATCCAATGGTTTTGTTCAATCCCCAAGTACCAATCCCGGTTCTCAGCTGATAAATGACAACAACGATTCCCATTATCAGTGTTAACACTGCGATGGTAAAAGCTACATACCAAGCCGTGGACGGCGGCCCTTCAATGGTTTTTAAAACATCGTCGGTAATTTGCCCATAACTTCGTTTTAAAGTAATAAGAGGTTTTCGAAGCTCACTTGTGTAATCATGCCCAGACATGGCTTAATCCTTATTTTTTACTTTAGTTAAATAACTTAATCTTGGTTTAACGTTTAATTCTTCAAGCACGGTAAAATTACGTGAGTCTTTTACCATTTTCGAAATCTTACTATCGGGATCGTTTAAATCGCCAAAAATAATGGCATCAGAAGAACAGCTTTGCTGACAGGCAAGTTTAATTTCACCATCACGAACTTCTCTACCTTCTTTTTTGGCTTGAAGTTTTGCCTCTTGAACTCTTTGAATACAAAGCGAACATTTCTCCATGACCCCACGACTACGAACGGTTACGTCGGGATTTAAAACCATATTTTCGTTGGGATCAGCATGAGGATAATCAAACCAATTAAATCGACGAACTTTGTATGGACAATTATTGGCACAATATCTAGTTCCCACACAGCGATTATAGACCTGTTGATTCATACCATCTGAACTATGCACCGTCGCTAAAACCGGACAAACCGTTTCACAAGGAGCATTGTCACAGTGATGGCAGGTCATAGGTTGAAAGGCGACAGAAGGATTGGCTTCTTCACCTTTATAATAGCGATCTATTCGCATCCAATGCATTTCTCTTCTTTGTAAAACTTCTTCACGTCCAACAACTGGCACGTTGTTTTCAGCATTACAAGAAACGACACAAGCTGAGCATCCGTTACATTTATTTAAATCAATGGCCATCGCCCACTGATGACCAGTTTTCTTTTCTTCACTCCACATGGTCATAAGATGAGTTTTCTTTTCATTTCCAGCTTTCGGATTTTTGACAAATTTATCTAGCGTTGTTTCTCGAATGAGGTCTCTTCCTTCTATTGAATGATGAGTTTGAGTAAGGGCCAATTGATACTTTCTGCCAGTTTTTGAAAGACTCACATTTGCTCTGGACCAACTTAAACCGTTGGTTCCTAGACTCGCGAAAGGAAAGACATTTTTCCCAACGTTTAAAGCTGCCTTACCGGCCACTGTTCGTCCATAACCGACGGCAACAGCGATGGTCGAAATATTTAAACCAGCTTGAACTAATACAGGAAGAACAACCACAGCTTCCCCTACTTTTAGTTCAATCATATCTCCTGTAACTAGATCATATTTTTTTGCTAATTGAGAGGAAATTTGGGCATAATTATCCCAAGTCACTTTGGTAATAGGATCAGGTAATTCTTGAAGCCAAGGATTACTTGCATACTGACCAGTTCCCATGCTCTTTTCATACAAGACCACAAAAATTTGATCAGTGCTTAAATCAACACTACCAAGCACAGATTTTGCATCCGAATCCTGTGCTAATTTTTTAGAGTTTAAGGATGTATCGTGATTAGCACCAATTTTAAAAACACCTCGTTGAACAGATTCAATCCAAAACATATCAAAACTTTTAAAGAGCCCGACTTCTGAAGAAAAATATTTTTTCCAAACATCTTTCATATATTGATCAGAAGTTTCCACTCTCCCTAATAAAGCTAGGTAAATTTCAGCATAAGATTTTGAATTAAAAAGAGGATTAATAATTGGCTGAGTAACTGAAACTTCAGACAATGATATCAAAGTGTCTCCCCACATCTCAAACTGATGAGAGAGAGGAAGTACATATTCTGAAACCTTACTTGTTTCGTTTTCAGCTGATGTAATAACTATTTTATGAGGAACTCTTTCAAAAGCTTCTTTTAGAACATTCTGATTTGGATAATCATAATATGGATTAACATTGACCATGATAATCGTGTCAACTTTCCCCCTGCTTTTAGAAAGATTTTGAATTAACTCTTCAAACTTTTCTCCTTCAGCATTTTTTACAAATGGATATTTATTGGCTTTTAAACTTTTTCCAAAGTTTCCAAGCTCCAAGTTTATTTGATGAACCATTCGTTCAACGCGAACATCACCTGATTCCACCATCAATAAAGATTGCCCCTTATTTTTCATAAGTTGATTATAAACAGAGTTTAAGGCAGCACTTATGGCGCGATTAGACTTTTCTATCTCTGAGGCGCCAATGACTTTAAAATATAAACTAGTAATAAAGGCCAATACTTCATCTGGATTTAGAATAATTCGATCATCGGCGTTTGAACCTGTAAGACTTAAACGCGACTCAATCTGAACGTGTTTAAATGTATGACCATGGAGCGATTCTTCTTTTCTTTTTGCGTACTGCTTAGACAAATGAACTGAAGCTTCTCCCGTCACTAAAAAATCGGCAGCAATACTTACAAGGTATTTTACCTCTGATAGATCATGCTCAACTAAATAATTATCACCAAGTGATCGATGAACAGTACCGCTAATATTATTTTGATAAACAATATGCTTGAGATTGGTATATTTTTTTTGCAATTCTTCAATAAGACTAAATTGCGTTGGAGATCGTAGAGCTTCAGTAACAAGGTAAGCCTCTTGACCTTCTTTTTGGGCCTTATCAAGGAGAGATCGAATTTCTAAAATGGCATTATCCCAAACAATTGGCAGAGAATCTTTTAAAGGGTTTTTTAATCGATAAGAATCATATAACGATAGTACACTAGCTTGAGTCTGAACACCTGCTCCCCCTAAAGTATAAAGAGAAGAATCGTTGCCTTCGACCTTTATCGGACGCCCTTCACGAGTTTTTAAGAGAACGGGTACTGAGTCAAAAGTAGAGGCATACCACTGAGCTACCCCAGGAATAACGGTATCCGTTTTCTCTAAGTAGGGCACCGCTTTTCTTACGATTCCCTTAGTACATGATGCCATAGGAAGCATTGTAAAAGAAAACCCCATAATTTTGAGAAAATCTCTTCGACTTTTTTGGACAGAAAAAGAATCAAATTCCCCTTCAGTAAATTCAGCTTTATTTATTTTAGGATCAAGAATTTTTTGATGAATGTCTTGCCAATAAGTTGA
>JAKLJM010000324.1 GCA_023151145.1 Bacteriovoracaceae bacterium
AAATTCTACGCTGGACTCAACGCCATTTTCATAAAAACCGTTCAATGACCAGGAGTGAAAAACCGGAAACTGATTCAGTTTTTTGTAATTTCTATAAAATCCAAAAGAAGTTGAAGTTTGAACGTCGACGTAGGCCAAACTTGACTGATAGCAAAACAGAATTGCTATTATTTCGAGCAATAAAAAGGGGCAAGCTTTGCTATTTTTAAAAAGCCAAGTTGTCAAAGTCATATTTTCCTGATCATTTTTTTGATCTTTGCAACTTATCTAGCAATTAAACTAAACGCAAATAATAAAAACTAAGACATTATGTCAAAAGCTCTTTTTTTGAAAAAAAAGAGCTTAGAATGACTATTCACAAGCCGTTGCTAAGACCCTTCGAGGTTAACATGAGAAAAGTAGTTTGCAGTTGTTTTGTCAGCTGCGATTTTGATTTCTAGGTCAGGAATTTGGTTCCATTCTTTGGGGATGAAATTGGTACTTGAATTGCTTTCTCTTGGCTGAAGCTAACATACTAAGGGGAAAGTCATGAAGTACTTTAAATTGAATTTCATAGCAAAAATAGCATTGGTTTTAATGCAGGTGCCAGTTTTTTCCTTTGCTGTTAAAACTTTAGACAGCAGTGACCTGAGTCAAGTGATTCAAAGCCTTAGTTTCCAGCAAGAAACTGAAGGACAAAAATTACTTATGCCTTTATTACGAAAAGCCTTACGCGAAAAAGCTTTTCCCCACATTTGGGAAGAATATCAAAAAAATTCTAATTTATCCTTTGGTATCTTGAGCGCAAAGGAGTTATTCGAGAAACTGGATAAGTTTCAACTTTTTCAATCGACGCCAAATAATTCCTATCAATTAGATAAGGAGCGAATGGATGATTTTTACCTAACAAATACTTGCGTTGGAGTTATGAACAATGAAACATTAGTTCACGATTCAAGTGCCCTCGTGGCACTTGTGCTACATATTTTTCTAGGTGCTTGTGGATGGCAAGATGAAAACTACCAACTATCGCTAGCTCTTCTTTCTTATGAAGAGTCCTTGGCAAGCTCTTCAGAAAGCCCCATTCATCAAATTGATCACAAAAGATTATTTCCCGCTAATTTTAATGAGCTTATTCGTAACCATAATAAGACAACAAAAGAGTTGTTGTTCAGTGGAGGATTTACTAGTGTTGGTGGTGGCGGAGACGTCAATTCACTCAAAACAAAGCTTTTGATGTATTCCTATTTATTTTCATTAAATGAAGTACCCTTGACACCAACCTGTCGAAAGAGATGGGAAAATCCTACAAGATTGGTTATGGATATTCAAGACGTAGAAATTGAAAGCAGAGCTGAATATAGTAAAGTCGAACTAGCAAAAGACCATTCTTCAAATGTTAAAATTATCATTCCAAAATTTAGCACACGAGTTTCTAAAATTGCAGATCTTGTGGCAATCCTAGCACTCGCGACACTTTGTCAGGGTATCGAGGAGAAGTAATGAAAAAAAAGATGGAGTATGAAAGTTCACAAATTTTACTTAGAGCGTTTAATTCCTTAAAAAAAAATGATTCATTTAGCCTTCGCCAATGGAGTCAGATTGTTGGCATAAGCCCAACGAACTTAAATTTAATTTTAAATTCAAAAAGACTATTACCTAAAAAACATATCATTAAACTTGCAGAAAGTCTTAGCTTTGACCTATTAGCTCAAGATAACTTAAAAAAAGCGCATTCAAGAGATTGGTGCCGCCATAAGGGGGTTACTGATATCACACAAGAAAAGAGTGAGGATTCATCTCAAGATATTAAAATTGAACAAGTCGTTATTGATGATGCTATTCTCTTAAAAAGCTGGTTGCATCTTGCACTTTTGGAGTTCTCGACATGCAAGAATTTTTCTGAAGATGTAAGTTTTCTTGCTGATAAATTTGCCGTTTCTGCACATGAAATTAAATCTGCCATGCATGAGTTAGAGTTGGCAGGGTATCTTGTGCGAGATTTAAAAGGGAATCTTTCAAAGAAGAATAAAAAAATGCGTATACCGACACAAAAAAGTCGTAGTCTTATCAGATCTTTTCATAAGCAGAACCTTCAAAAAGCTATTGACCAGCTTAATCAATTTCACGATGCCGCCTCATTTAAAGCTAGACTAATCACCGGATGTACTGTGGCCGTTAATCTTGCACAGTTAGATCAAGTAAAATTGAATTTAGAAAGATGTTTAATTGACACAAGTACAAAACTAAGTACGGGGGATTGTACAGAAGTATATCAACTACAATTACAGTTTTTTCCACTATCCAAAAAAAAATCGTAAATGTGTTTTATTGTAAAAATTATCTTTTTGCTGCTCCACTAGATTAAGTCGCTAATTTAGATTACGTTTTTCATTTTATTTACCAATTTTGTAAACGCTCTAGTTTCATTTACCTAGAGATTCAAATTGAATTCTATTAAATCTCTTTCTTAGAAAAACACTAGGCCGTGTCCTCATTTGGTCAACTGACTTGGGAATGAAATATATGCGAATCTCTTCGTTACTGGTCAGAGATTTAGCGCCACTAAATCTTCTCCTCGCGCCTTGATCTCCGCTTATATTTGCTTTCTCGTGAAGGTTGCCCAAATGAGGACACGGCCTAAAAAAAAGAAGGAGTTCTTATGAAATTAATTATTGTTATTATGTTATCAGCAAATATTCTGTTAGCGGCAGTGGTTGCGCCAGAATCTATCGTGAGCTGTTATGCTTATGCCAAGCTTAACGATCAAGACCTTAGACCGATAAGTATTAAGTTAAGATCCTACACTATCAATAGTGATTACGGAGCAAGTATAATTGGCGATGAAACGTGTGCTATTGTTGGAAAGTTTCGTGTGATTATGGATCCTTCTTATCATGGAATTAGTATTACTATTGCGGATGTATCAACCATCAATGGTCAAGCTAACAGGCTAGCATGCAGAGCGCAGAATAACCCTCCTATCAGTATTGGCTTGCCATCCTACACACCGATTGTTTCGCTATTATACCAGAGACTACAGAAAGATGTAAAAGCTCGTGCCATTTCAACTCATGGTTTTACTGGTCTTCAGTATATTACCGGCCGTGATGGAAAAAGCCAGTTACAAATTTATTGCAATTAATAAGAGTCTTCCAATAGATGTGATAATTCGACATGCTTTTAGTGTTAAAGATTAAGTGATTGAAGTTTGTCAATTTAGCTTAGGGCCTGTCGAATTTTTAAACAGAAATTTTATTCGAA
>JAKLJM010000325.1 GCA_023151145.1 Bacteriovoracaceae bacterium
TCCGGCCGTTGTAACTGGAAAGCCAATTGATATTGGTGGATCATTAGGAAGAGCAGAATCAACGGGGAAAGGTGTTGCATTTTGTATTAACTTCGCTGCTGAGAAATTGGGAATGACTATTAATGCAAAAACAACTGTGGCCATCCACGGTTTTGGTAAAGTTGCTATTCCTGCTGCCTATGATTTAAAAGCACAAGGGGCAAAGATCGTAGCAGTTTCTGATGTGTCGGGTGGTATCTATAACAAAGACGGATTAGATATCGAAAAATGCGAGAAATGGGTAAAAGAAAATCGTGTTCTAAAAGGTATGCCAGGTGTTGAGCATATTTCAAACGAAGAACTTTTTGCACTAGACGTAGATATCTTAATTCCTGCAGCTATCGATGGTGTTATCACTAAAGATAATGCACATAAAGTTAAAGCTAAAATCATTGCAGAAGGTGCGAACGGTCCATTAACAAAAGAAGCTGTTGATATCGTAACGAAAAATGGTGCACTTGTTATTCCAGACATTCTTTGTAACGCCGGTGGGGTTGTTGTATCGTACTTTGAGTGGGTACAAGGCTTACAGTCGTTCTTCTGGGATCTTGATGAAATTAATTCTAAACTTCATGATACGTTAAAGTCTGCGTTTGAAAATGTTTACCAAGTTTCTAAAGAATACAATGTAAACATGAAGTCTGCGGCTCTAATCGCTGCGATTAAGCGTTTAGAGAAAGCTATGAAGTTAAGAGGGCTATGGCCAAGTTAATTTCTTAATAAAACTTTATAAAAGGGTCCATGATTTGTTAAAAATCTTGGGCCCTTTTTTTTCATTTAAAACAAGGATGAATAAATGAAAGCATTACTCGTATCACTGATGTTTCTCTCGCTACAAATTTCAGCGACAGGTTTTTTACCTGTAGCCAAAATTTCTGCTCAAAAAGGTCACCCCTTAGTTAATACAGAAAAAAGTAAAGTTGATTTGGAAATTGCTGAAGGCAATAAGATCGAACTTAAGCGTGGCGAAAAAATGACTATTGAATTTCAAAATGGTCATACGGTAAAGCTCACGGCGGCAACCGTTGTTGTTGAGACTTTAAATCCAAAAAATACTGTCTTAAATTTAGAAAAAGGTGAAATGTTAGTAGATATTAAAGCCTTAACTCCCAATGAAGTTTTTCAAGTTCGTTCAGGGAAAATTCATTATGATGCAACGGCAGGCCTTTGGATTGTAAGCAACAACCAGAAACAGACGAGATTACTTGTTGGTAAAGGTTCAGTTCAAGTGCAACGTTTAAAAGAAGTAATGGAAGTTGGTGAGAATTTTGAATCTGTACTTAATCATTCACCTAAATTTGATAAGAAAAAAATTAAAGCAAGTATTTTTAAAAAAGCTCAAAGGGCATTTTAAGAATGAAATTTTTGTTTTTATGCTTAGTTAGTTTATTTATGGCATCTTCAACCATAGCCGATGGAAAAGCTCAGTATGGATGCCAAAAACCATTAGTTGTTGGTTTATATGAGCACGGCATCATGTACTCAGAAAAAACAAAAACCGGAGTTGATAAAGAGACCGCTGAATTGTTGGCCAGGAAAACTGGATGTGATATTCGTTTTCAAGTAAAACCTCGTGCTCGAATTTGGCAAGAAGTTGAAAATGGCGATCTAGATATGACTTTGTCAGGCTTAAAGAATCCTGATCGTGAAAAGTTTGCAACCTTTGTACCTTATGTAACAGCTAAAACACTCGTTGTATTAGATAAATCACTAGTTAACATTTCTTCGCTAGAGGATGTTTTAGATCTCTATCCAGCTAAACGAGTAAACATAGGTGTTGTTCGTTCATTTTCATATGGTGAAGAAGTCGATACATTCCTAAGAAAAGCCAGTGCGAAAGGCATGGTTATTGAGTTTCCTGACATGGGGGCATTGTTCTTAGGTGTTGAGCGAAATCAAGTGAAAGTTACTTTTGGATCAGCTGCAATATTACCAGAATATTTAAAGTCCTATAATATTCTCGATAAAATTGTTATTAAAGACATCACCAAACAACAATTTCAAGCTCATGTCGTTTTATCGCGTAAAAGATTTAAAGAATCCGAGATTGAAAATTGGAAAAAAATCATTCGTGAAGTGAAATCTAATGGAGAGTTAGAAAAAATATTTCTTTCTTATCTACCTAGAGAAGTGATCAATCGTTATCGTAACTAAATTATTATTTTTTTGGTTTGAGAATTAATTTATCGCTAAACCATTTCTTTTTTACAACTAAACTTTGTAGACTTTCGTTTTGTTTGTAGTTTTCTACTCGATAATCTAATAATAGTTTTTCAAATTCACTGTCACATGGGTTAAAAGGTAATTTTTGATCGAGTGTACTATAATAATCACTTAAACTTACGGCAATATCACCCAAGGTTTTTGTCTGTGAATCATGAAACAAGGAAGGCACTCTGATATCTTCACAATTAGTGCACTTGGCACTTGGTTTAAAACCTTTTTGTAAGGCTAGAGCATAAAAAAGAGTGTGCTCTGTTGAAGAAGCAGCCTTAGCACCTAAATTCTTAGCGGCCTCACCGGTGGCAAAACTTGTTGAAATGTGCACCTGATTTTTTTGTGATTGAGTTAAGAGATCAATCAAAGTAAAACGGCGATTTTCGATTGAGACTAATTTATCTTCAACACAAATAAAGGCCGATATGGTGTAACGACTTTTATAAAGCATTTCGGGATTTTCATCATAGTAAAGATATTGTGTCACTCGAGCATTGGGTAAATTTTCAAAACTAGCTTGCATAGGTGAGATAACAATTTCTTGTAAAACACCTGAATCATTTTTTTCTATTTCAACACTAATGCCACTTTGTTTTTTATAGCAACCCCAGCCTTGTTTGGTTTCTACTGGCATATTGATGCTTGATTGGTTTGAACCATTAAAGCCACCTCCATTACCGCCAAAGCTAATACCAATACTAGTTCCAGAGCGATAGATAATGGCATTGGGATTACAGTCACTGGCTTTAGTCAGAGTGGTGATTGACGTGATAAGTGAGAGGGTGAAGATTTTAATTTTATTTGTTTTCATTATTAAGTTATCGGAATATCAAGAAAAAATCTTTAGTAAATGAAAAAACTACTCAGGGGCTATGAAATTTTTAGGGCTTTGCTATAAAGGGGAAAATAAAATGAGGAGTTTCTGATGAAAAAAGTAATCTTGGCCATCGCTATCGCTCTAACTGCCTTTCAATCTTTT
>JAKLJM010000326.1 GCA_023151145.1 Bacteriovoracaceae bacterium
TGGCTTTTGAAAAAAACTTTGTAACTTCTTCATCTAGACGTTGTTTAGATTTTGAATTGTAAAAGCTCGCAGTTGCGTTTCCAGGTTCTAAAGTGAGTGCTAAACGAAAGTCTTCCATCGCTCTAAAATAATTCCCTTCACGGTATTCTCTTCTTCCTCTATGAATTAAAGACTCCACTTTGATTTTCGTTTCACGATCTTCCATTTTATTTTTTTTAGATTCTGTTTGAGTGAATGGATCTTCAATTTCAGCTGATTCATTTACGGATTTTCCCGCATCTTTTACCACCTGACTTGTTTCATCTTTTCCACCCATTAAAACATAAAGAACGACGACGATGACGACAACTAAGACCAGTCCATTTTTTTTACTTTTTGGCTCTGGTGTTGGCTCTTCAACATCAAAATCATCTGGCCTTTTAATTGTTAGTTTACTCTTTTTATTGCCTTTTTCTTCAGAACTTTTACCTTTATCGCTAACAGGTACTAGTCCAGCTTCTATGACAAAGTAATTGTATTTTAAAACGGTTTGACCAATAACAATCTTCATGCCGTCTTCAAGAACTTTTTGTTTTTCCTTCGTATCGTTAACAATTATACCATTTTGAGTATTTAGATCTGTCACAGTATAGTGATTATCTACTAACGTAAATTCTGCATGTTCGCGTGAAATTTTCACGTCATTAATTTGAATATCAACTTTATCTCCTCTTCCAAGGAGAATTCGCTTTCCAGATAAATAGACAACTGTTCCCTTGCGTGGACCAGTCATACATAATAAACGATGATAAATCCCTTCTTGCGTAGGATTTTTCAAATCGTTTGTGATATGTACATTTCCCTCTCTAGCCATCAATACTTACCTTAAACGTCCAAAACAAAAGTTATATAAAATGATTTTGCAAAACCATCTTTTCCAATTAATGAGGTGACATATATATTATATTCTTTCCCTTGCAGCTCATATCGTCCTTGTTGTGAAGTTCCCATATTGCTGGCGGATTGATCACATAGCTCAATCAAAGTTGCAGCAAACCCCTTTTCACGAGTGATATCTAAAATACTCATTCCTTCTGATGTTGATTGACGAATCCCACAAACATCTTCACCTGGAGTATTAATTTTTACTAAGTTCTTTTGAGAATTTAAAACCATTACTGGCCCATGGGCACCAAGCATAAATTCTAATAAAGTATTTGTGTAACTTTCATCACTTTCTAATTCGTTTGGATCTATCTCTTGGTCCTGATCGGAAAGCTCTCGAATTCGTTGCAATGAAGTATTAATTGACGCTCTTACCGGTCCGAGCTCTTCAAACAACACTTTGCTATCTACGTTTCTTCTTTTACCTCTCAAAGCATCTTCTATTTGATATTTTAATTCTTCTAATGGTCTCAGCGTTAGATAATAGACTGCACCGTAAAAAATCACCGCCACCAATAACGACGTGATTAATGATTCAAAATAAGCTTTTGAACTATTAGAAGCTTCTACTGCTAATGTTTTAGGGGCAAAACGAATGGCTAGAACGCCGATGATTTCACTTTGACCTGTTCTTGGATTATAAGCAAAAATCTTTTTCCCAATTCCAATCTCACCACCATCTAAAAATTTTTGAAAAATTTCATTAGGTCCTTTCTTAGCGGCCCATTCTCTAGCTCGAACAGAAAATGAATCACTAGTATATTCATTTAATTTAGACAACGGACGAATAATTCTTCCATCTAAATCAAATAACTCATACGATGAAATACCATTTCCTGAATCTTCTAAAAATCGAATATCTACTGCATCCCAGTTTCTATTCGAGAGAGCCTGTACATTTAATTTTGATACTAAGTCTGCGTAATGAGCTCCTCGAATACTAATTTCTGCTACTAAGATTTTTTTAGAATCTTGCAAGACCGGAAAGATAGTCAGCGTAATAGTAATGATAGCAAAAATGGCCGTTAGTATTCCGAAAAGAACTCGCCATTCATATTCTTGGTTAATGGCATATACTGGTCCCATAACTTTATAGCGAAAGAGCCAAAATAGTTTTTGTATTAAATTTTCTGGAGGTGTTCCTCCACTCAGCAATTCTTCAATGGTGTCTTCTTTAACTATTTGGTTTTGAACTTTCTTTTTAATGACAACTTTTTTCTCTAAAACGTGAACAACTTGCAATACCGCATTTGGTAATCCAATTTTATCACCTGCTTTTAAAGTCGCTCTTTTAGCAATTTTGCCATTTACGAATGTACCGTTAGAACTTCCCAAATCTTGCAAATACAAAACATCGTCCGTCACGGTTAAACTAAGATGTTTTTTAGAGACACCTTCAACTTGTAGCGGAACATCTACAGAACTATCGCGCCCAAGAATACTTTCACCACTTTTCAGGATGATTTCTTGCCCACGTAATTTTCCACCAACTACGACTAATTTGTACATAAGACCTCTAAGACTTCCCCAACGCTGACATTAACATCTCTATCTGTTTTCAATTCTAATACCTGGTGAGAGGTGAAATACATTCTCGTCATTCGCCAAGGTTTCATATTTTTAATTACTTTTATAACTTTATTTTTAGAATCCATAAAAATGATATGCAAATCATAATTCATAAAAAATTAACATTCCATCACCTTGATGAGGGATATTATCTGAAAACATTAACCCCTGAGCACGTTCAAAAAAACCATCTGCCAAAACAGCATTCTCACAAACAATTTCACCGTTATTTTTTTTTATGATAATTTTTTTCATTAACGACCTACCCATTCTAAAATGAGTGGAGCTGCAACAATAATCATTACCGCTGGAACAATTAAAAACATCATAGGAAAAAGGATTTTAGTGGCTGCAGTTGCACCCGCTTTTTCAATTTCCGATGATCTTTTTTGTCTAACTTCTAAGGATAACGCCTTTAAAATTGGCCCGATTGATGCTCCGACAGAATCAGCTGCTACTAAGGTGGCAGAAAATGAAGAAATTTGAATTAAATCAATTCTCCAAGCTAAATTCCTTAAAGCTTCAGCTCGACTGGCACCAATTTTAATTTCCTTGATAACAATTTCAAACTCTTCAGTTAGAGCATTACGACTTGCTTTTTCATTCACCTTTGCCATGGCTGCAATAAAATCTAGTCCTGCTTCTACAGAGAGAGCTAACATGTCTACGCAAAATGGCATATTACTGATTACTTCTTTTTGTCTTTGTTGAATTTTTCCTTTGACCCAAAAGTCTGGATAATAAAAACCGACAATTGAAATAATTGGGATGATTGATAGTGGCCAAGTCTCTTCTAGAAAGGCGCGTACTCCCAAAAAGGTGATAGGAAATCCAATAATTAAAAAAAGTTTAAAGGAATAAAAGTCCTCAGGAGTTAAAACATTGGTCAATCCTGCAGATGCTAATTGTCTTTTATATTTTTCTTTAATAGCTTTCTTGTTTTTCATCCCATTTACGATGGGGGAAAAGTATCTTTTAAAAAATGGTCTTGAATATTTTAGGATAATTCCATGTTTAGCAAGTTCGTCTTTATTAATTTTATTATCATCTAATTTTTCTTGTGCTTGGAATTGATCTTCATCTTGAAAAATTGTTCTCGCAATAAGAAAAACTGCTAATCCAATAAATCCTAACGAAGCATAAAATAATATATTAGATCCTTCATAAGCTAATTTATCTTCTTTTTCTAGACAGGCTAATTGCTCTCCACCGGTACAGGCGAGATTGATATACTCATCGTATTTAGGCTTTGCCTTTGGATTTGTTTCAATGAATTTTTTATATTCTAAAGCTGCTTGATAACAATTACTTGCTTGATTTTCATTGTTACATGACTCTTCATACATGCGAAGAATTTCACGTGGCGACATTCCACGGTAGAGCCCCGTGTTTTTTTCTCTTTGTTGAATAGTTTCTTTATTAAGATTATCTTCTGCTTGTGCAAATGCTTTATCTATTCCGAAGACTAGAGAGAGCAAAAGCAAAAGTCCGCCTAAAAAAGTTTTCATTCTTTCTCCATCATAAGTCTATGATAACAGAGAAATTGAAAACCTTTTTAAGTGAGTATAATGGTGGACAAATCTTCCTTATTTCTGATTATTTTTTTCCAGTATTTTTTTCTTTATATCTTCTAAAAACGCTTGTGATGTTTTTAAATTAACTTTCTTTTCAATGTCTGGAATATAGATTGGCTTATAATCTTTGAAAAATTCTTTCTTTTTCTCTGTTATTCTTTGTACTCGATCTTGCACTTCCGAATTCTTGAGTGTTTTATTTTTGACTGCATTTTTCAGACCTTCAAGCCCTTTTTGAGCTTCAGCCATTGTCCTATATTCAATTATATCAGTTCCTGCTTTGATCGCCATTACCGCTGCATCGCCTGTACCCCATCTATCAGCAACTGCTTTCATCTCCATATCATCAGAGATAATTAGTCCTTTATATTTCAATTCTTTTCTTAAAAGATCATGGGCCTTTGTACTTATCGAGCAAGGTAATTCTGGATCGATATCCTCAACAATCATATGGGCCATCATAACAAAATCAACTCTTGCTTTAATGGCCTTAATAAATGGTTGCAACTCCTCTTCTCTGATTTCAGATAGAGGTTTTTTAACAATAGGCAAATCAAAATGAGAATCTTTTAAAGTATTACCATGCCCAGGAAAATGTTTTGCACACGATAATAGTTCGTGAGTTTCAAAACCTCTGATCATTGCAGAAACGAATTTTGATACTGTTTCATGATCTTTTCCAAATGATCTGTCCCAAATAACTTTATTTTGTTCGTTATTCCAAATATCACAAACTGGTGCCATGTTTAAATTTACACCAACTGCTTTTAATTCTTCGGCCATTATCGATGCCATTTCAAACACAATTTTAGGAGAATCTAATTTTGCCACTTCCAACATTGGTGGAAAAAATGTGAATCCTGTTTTAAATCTCATCACTCTTCCGCCTTCGTGGTCAGTGCAGATAAAGAGAGGATATTCTTTTCTTAAAACTTGGATACTATTCACTAGCTCCGCAACTTGCGCTGCAGATTCATAGTTGTTTGCAAAAAGAATGACTCCGCCAATATTTTCATTTTCAATAAAATTCTTTTCTTCATTTGTAAGTGCTAACCCACTAACACCTGTAATAATCATTTGTCCTAACTGACTCACTTATTCCTCGCTTTGTGTTGGATCTAGATAATCTCTTAATCCATCCCCAAATAAATTTAATCCAATAATTAACCCTGCCATTGTTGCACTCAGAATGATGGCAATATGAGGGGCTTCAAGTAAGACTGTTTTTGCACTTGAAAGCATTGTTCCCCAGGAATAAGGACTTGCTCCTAGTCCTAAAAATCCTAGTGCGGATTCACTAATAATGACACCACTTATTCCTAAAACCATATTAACAATTAATACTGGAATGATTGATGGAAGTATTACTTTATAAAATAATCTAAACTCTCCAACGCCTACAGCTCTAGCACCTTCAACATATGTTAAATTGAGTACTCGCTTCGTTTCCCCTCGAGCAATTTTGGCATACCCTGGCCACCCTGTGATAATCAATGCAAAGACTAGACCTTGTACAGACTGACCAGTTACAGACATGATCATGATTGCAATTAAAATACTTGGAAAGATAAAGACTAAATTGATGAGTAAATCAAAAAATACTTTAAACCAGCTAGGAGCTTTAACTGAGAGATAACCTAAAACTAAACCTAAACTGGTAGTTGCAACAGTTACAATAAAAGATAAAGAGAGGGAGTAACTTAAACCTGCTGATAAACTTTCTAGTAAGGATTTACCTAATAAAT
>JAKLJM010000327.1:0-1536 GCA_023151145.1 Bacteriovoracaceae bacterium
GAAATGGATTATTTTCTTAAAAACATGCTGGGGCTCTTCTATGGCCGTGTCTATTACAACCTCTTGAACTGGTATAAACTTACGTCAATTCTACCTGGCTATAAGTACAACCGGGCCTTCATGGAAACCATGATGGGTACCAATGAAGCATTACAAGACGAAATTGCCGAGCGAACCAAACCTCCTGAGTTTCATGGGGGATTATTTGCGAAGATAAGAAAAATTATGACAGGTGTAAAATTTTTCTATTTTCATTTAAACATTCAAAACATTGTCGATGATTTCTTAAAAACTTTTCATGTTATCTATGATGATTTTAGAAAAAAAGATTATTCTAAGATGAGTAGTGATCAAATTTATCTTGAATACCAAAGACTCGAAAAAGAAATGTTATGGAAATGGCATGCACCCATTATCAATGACTTTTTATGTATGGTTCACTATGGAATATTTAAAAAGCTCACTGGGAAATGGTTAAATCATTTAGGAGACTCATTCCACAACGATCTTTTGGCCGGAAACGGAAATCTTGAATCGGCCATGCCGACAAAAAGACTAATTGAATTATCTGGTATGGTCGTCAAAAATCAGGGACTTCGTGATCTCATAATGGCCACCGACAATGCCGATCTTCTGGAAGCATTAAATCAAAGTGAGTACCAAGAATTTTATCAACATGTTCAAGATTATTTAGATAAATATGGATTTCGCTGTATGAGTGAAATGAAGCTTGAACAAAAAGATATGCACCAGGATCCGGCGCTCTTTTTTGTTTTCTTAAAAAACATTGTTAAATCTGGTCAAACTGATCTCCATGAATATGAAAAACGTGAAAAAGAAATTCGTCATCGCGCTGAAGATCTCCTAGATAAAAATATTTCTGGCATAAGAAAAATCATTTACTCTTGGTCACTTCATCATGCCAGAAAAGCAGTTATGAACAGAGAGAATACACGTTTTTGCCGTACACGTATTTATGGAGTTGTTCGCGCTATGTTTTATGCCATTGGTGAAGATTATGTAAAAAGAAATATCATTGATCAAAAAGAAGATATTTTTTATCTCTCACTCGATGAATTAAAAGGAAGCTTTGAAGGGACAAATTCCATTCAAAATTTACGTGAAGTCATTAAAGTAAGAAAAGGCGAATACGAATACTACAAAAATAATGAACCTGCAGCACGTTTTTATACCAGAGGACCGGTATATTTTAACAATCAACATATGCCAGTTGAAGAAGAAGTTAAAGCAGATGACTCTCCTCTTTTAGAAAACCAAATGCGCGGTATTCCTTGTTCCCCAGGAATAATTGAAGGAATTGTAAAAGTGATTGTAGATCCAAGTGATAATATGGAATTAAATGGAGAAATTTTAGTTACTCACCGTACAGATCCAGGCTGGATTCCCCTTTATCCAAGTGCCAGTGCTCTCTTAGTTGAAAGAGGTGGTCTACTCTCCCATTCGGCCATTGTGGCCCGTGAAATGGGACTTCCAACCATTGTTTCCATAAAGGGTCTGACAAAAAGATTAAAGACT
>JAKLJM010000327.1:1554-4770 GCA_023151145.1 Bacteriovoracaceae bacterium
GATTCGTATGAATGGCGAAACTGGACTGATTGAAATTCTAGAAGGCGAATAAAAAAAGGGCCAAGTGTGATTGGCCCTTTTTTTTTATTTACTTAGTTAAAACTAGTGGATTTGGCATTGGAAGAATAAGAGCTTTCATTAAAGCTTTATCTAATTTTCTAAAATTCTTTAAACCACCCATTGTTGGTGTGCTTTGATCTAAGACATCATTTCTTGCTTTTGCAATAGCATCTTTTAAAGACATAGTTCTAGAAAGTTCTGCGGCACGAACGGCTCGAGCGCTATTCACAATCCCGCTTGATCTTACTTTATCTTTTAACCACGACTTCACATCAACTGTAGACATTAAAACTTCTCGAATTTGTTCTGCCGTTAAATTAACGTTTTCGTCTTTGATCAATGAAGCCACATTTGCCACATAAGGTGCGGCTTGGCTTGTTCCTGAAATCGCCATCATTTGATTCATAGGAATTTGAGACATAATCCCAACACCTGGCGCTGCCACATCAACCATCTTTACGCCGTAGTTAGAAAAATCAGCGATGTCTTTATTAAACAATGTAGCGGCAACAACGATTTTATTTGTTGCTTGAACGTTTGCTGGGCTCGTAGGATAAATATCGTTATTTAAACCTTCGTTTCCGGCAGCAAAAACAAAAAGTGTATTTGGGGCCGATGTTAAAAAGATTTTAGATTCAGAAAGAGCTACAGAAAAATAATAATCAACGAAACCTTTTAATTCAGCTTCTGTCGCTTCTTTTTTAAAGATCGTTTTATAAATTCCACCAATCACACCAGTGATGGCACTATTAGGAGTTCCAAAAGATCCATTGGCCACATCTGCTTTTACGGTATGAACATAAGCTCCAATTTCAGCAAAAGTTTTTGATTGAGCTGTCGCAAGTGCTTTAAGAGCTTGTTTGATTAAAAATTCTTTTGCTCCTTTCGTTTCAATCGCTGGAGCTCTAAAGTTTTTATTACCAATAGAAACTAATTCTTGGCCCGGAAGTTTCACTTCTGTAGGAATTAATTTTAATCCTATAAATTTAGCCTCAGTCGTGTTTTTAGCAGCAATACCAGTCACGTGTGTTCCGTGCATCCAGTTACCAAAAATTTGAGCACGTTTCATAAACTCTTGATCTTGAACTTTTGATTGAATCCAAGTTCTATCTTGTTCCGTCATAGTGCCCATCATGTAGCGAAGCTGTACATCAAAAAATTTTTTCATGTCAGCATCGTAAGTGTAGGCATACTTATAATCGATGAGGACAGGATTAGATTCCGCAAAGTTCCATCCATTAACGTCATCTTGATAACCATTGCGATCTTCATCACGATCGTTATCAGCAATCTCGATGGGATTTATCCACGCTTTGTGAGCAAGGTCTTTATGTAAAAAATCATTACCTGAATCGATAATGGCCACCACTGATGCATTTGATACTTTTGAAACAGAAAGCGCTAAGACAAATGAAAGCGCCATTAAACGATAAGACATAAATTCCTCCTCAATCCTTGAGTCAGCTTATAAATAGTAAATTTAATTATGAGTGCTAGTGGTATTTTTTTGAACTAATAACTTCTTACAGTAAAAAAGAAAAGGCCCCATTAAAGGGGCCAGTTCTATATAGATTTTGTCTGCTATTACTGAATTTAACTTATTTGAAAAGTTTTCCAAAGAATTTAATTTTTGGTTGGAAGTTAAGTTTTTTACCCATTTTTGCTTTTGGAGCAAAAGCGAATGATTTTAAAACTGGCATATCGGCCACTTTTCCTCTAGCAAGTGCAACGGCCACTTCAACGTTGTTAAATGTTGAAAGCTCTGCAGCTTTAAGAGCACGGTTGATATTTACTACACCTTGAGATTTTACCTTCCCTACTAACCAAGCTTTTTTATCAACAGTTTCCATGATGATTTTCTTGATCTGAAGAGCGTTTAATTTTGGGTTAACGTCTTTTACTCTAGCTGCCACGTTAGCAACAAATGGAGCTGCTTGGCTTGTCCCACTCATTGGCATTGTTTGTTGGTTAACAGCTGTAGAGATAATTCCGACTCCAGGAGCTGCAACATCAACGTTGATTTCACCAAAATTTGAGAAATCAGCTATCGCTGAATAACCATTAGAAGCAGCAACAGAGATTTTGTTAGCAATTTTAATATTTGTCGGGAAAGCGCCAAATTTATCATTATTCATTGTATCGTTACCAGCAGCGATTACAAATAATGTGTAGTCATTGGCCTTTGAAACTAAATGTGAATTATCTTCCATTATTTTGAAGAATTCATTTGTTAAATCAACAAGAGCTGTTCTTTCCATTTCTTTACCAAAAACAGACTGGTAAGCAGATGAAATAAATTCAGCTGTCATTTGGTAACCCATTCCATAAGATTGGTTGGCCACATCTACTTTATGAAATTTTAAGCTTTTTACTTCTTCAGCTGCACTTGCTACTTGCATAACTGCTTCTTGAAGAACTTCATCTCTAAATTTTTCTTCTGTATAGTCACCTTCAACCGGAGTTTCATCTGATTGAACAGTATCGTTTAGAGTAACCATTTTAGATTTAGCATTTTTTAATTCTGGAAGATCTTCTGTTGGTTCTGCAGAAAGAACTTTAATCGGCATGATCTTAATGTTTGTTGATCCTTGAGAAGCAATACCTGCAACGTGAGTTCCATGGTTATATGTTCCCATAAAATTCACTAAAGACATAAGAGATTGATCGTTAAATTTTTCTCTTAACCATTGAACTTCTTGAGCTGTAACTGTCCCAGCATCATATTTACCAATTAAGTCAAAAAACTTTTGCACGTCACCTGTGTAAAAAGGAGCATACTTAGCTTCAAAAAACTTTGATGTACTCGTGGTAAAATCCCAACCGTATTTATTTCCTGGAAGACCATCGCCATCCCAATCTACGTTACCGATTGACTCAAGTTTATTTTCCCAAGCTTTCACTGCAAGTCTTACGTGACCTATGTCTGTCCCTGAATCCATAACGGCCACTAAAGAAGCCATAGATGGTAGAGTCATTAAAAGTGCAGTAGCTAAAAGAGTTTTTTTCACGATGTATCCTTCTTTTTCAAAATCGACCAAATGTGGCCGGAAAAGCTTTGTACCAGATGAGTCATTAAATGCTTATGTCTTTTTTCTCACAATTTCTAACATTTCTTACAACTGCTTTTCAAAGTAAGAACATCTCTCGCAATATGGG
>JAKLJM010000328.1 GCA_023151145.1 Bacteriovoracaceae bacterium
TTTTGAATCAAAGTGAATTTCTTCGTACTAGGAGTATAACGTTTTACAAATTCAAGCTTTAGAGCTTCTTTGACTTGTTCTTTTTCGTCATATTCTTTAATGAAAGGATCTAGAAAGCCTTGTTCGTAGAGATCCTCAATCGGAACCTCTACGGGCATATAACAACAAGAACCAATGCAGGTTTCGCATAGTCCTTTTTCAAACTTTCGCCACTGGCGAAGTTCAAAGAGCATTTGGTTTAATTGTCGAAGTAGTTTTGTCTCAAGCATCCGAGCAATCTACAGTTAAATGGTTTTGTTGTCGATCACAAAGCGATATTTAACATCACTCTTAAGCATTCGCTCGTAAGCAGTATTGATTTCATTCATCTTAATCAATTCAATCTCAGAAACGATGTTGTGTTCCCCACAAAAATCGAGCATTTCTTGGGTTTCTTTGATTCCACCAATTAATGAGCCGGCAATAGATTTTCTCCCCCAAATCAGAGATCCGACCTGAAGAGTAGGAGGAACATCTGGAAGACCAACTAAAACTAAGTTTTTTTCAATTTTTAAATAGCGCAAAAGTGTATTGAGATCATGAGGGGCTGAAACTGTATCTAAGATAAAATCAAATGTTCCTTGATGATTTTTTAAAGTAGCTTCATCTTCATAATTTAAAAGATCTTTAGCACCAAGTTTTAAGGCATCATCTCTTTTTTTTGGGCTTTTACTAAAAACATAAACTTCAGCGCCAAAAGCATGGGCGAATTTAACTCCCATATGTCCTAAACCACCGAGACCTACGATCGCCACCTTCATTCCCTTACTCACTTTCCAATGACGAAGAGGAGAGTAAGTCGTAATTCCTGCACATAAAAGTGGAGCAGTCGCAGCGAGTGGTAAGTTTTTAGGAATCTTTAATGTGAACTCTTCGCGAACAACCACTTTTTGAGAATATCCACCATAGGTAAGCTGACCATCTTTTCCCACACTGTTATAAGTTCCAACTGAACCGTTTTGACAAAACTGTTCGAGATTTGACTGACAACTCGGACAACTTAAACACGAATCTACTAAACAACCAACACCCACATGGTCACCAACTTTAAACTTAGTTACCTTTTCCCCCACACGGGTAACGATACCAACAATTTCATGTCCTGGTACCATGGGATAACGAGAGCTGCCCCATTCATTTTTCACTTGATGGATATCAGAGTGACAGACTCCACAATGAGTAATTTCTATTTCAACATCATTCTCTCTTGGCTCGCGGCGTTCAAATTCAAAAGGACGAAGAGCTTCTGTATTGGTGTATGCGGCATAGCCTTTTACTTTAAATGTCATATTAACCTCACTGTGATTTAATGAATTTTTATGATTTAGATTATAACCTCATAGAGAAAAAATGCTATACTGTTATGGCATTGTCTAGCACACTTAATACGCACAATAAGCTAAAATAAAAAAAATATATAAATGATTAAATCAGTTTATTAAGCGAAAGGAATATTTATGGTCGTTACCATCACGAGAAATCCTAATCTCAGCAAACCACAAGCACCAAAAGCTATATCACATGAGTTGAAAAATTTATATCCTGATAATACTTGGTGGACGGGACTCGCACCTGAGAATTGCCCAGGATTTTGTAAAGAGAGAAATGTTTTATTAGCGCTTCCATTATTAAATTTAAAAATCTGCAGTCGCCAAGATGTTCTAGATTATTTCAACAATTCATGGACATTAACGGAATTATTGTTTCGAGGACTAAAAACCGAAGAAACTTATATTCGTCCTCCTTATCATGGTTTGCGACATCCGATGATTTTTTATTATGGTCACCCCGCTGTTCTTTATGTCAATAAAATGCGCCTAGCAGGTCTTCGCAAGGATTCTTTCAATATCTATCTTGAAAAAGTTTTAGAAACTGGTGTGGATGAAATGAGTTGGGATGATATGTCGAAAAACGAGATGTCATGGCCCAAAGTTTCTGAGGTACGTGAGTATCGTAAAACTGTTTATGATTTCGTGATTAATTTTATACAAAACTGTCCAGATCTGGATTTACCAACTGAGAAACGAAATTTTCTTACAGGTTCGCCGTTGTGGTCATTGTGGATGGGGATGGAGCATGAGAAAATTCATTTTGAAACTTCTTCTGTCTTAATAAGAGAGTTACCAGTCGAATTAGTCGAAACTCCTGATTACTGGGCGGGCCTACATCCTAGTGCTAAAGAAAAGTTTCATCTAAAACCTATTGCTGGAGCTGATTACAGTGAAGCCCATTGGAAAACACAAAAAGGGCAACAGGTAATTGTCGGTAAACCACTCAACACAGAATCATTTGGTTGGGATAACGAATACGGTGAAAGAAAAGTTGAAATAAAAGATTTTGAGTACACAAATCAACAAATTTCTAACGGTGAATATTTTGAATTTGTGGCAAGTGGCGCTTATGTTAATGATAAGTACTGGGCACCAGAAGGTTTACAGTGGAGAAAATTTAGAAATACCAAACGTCCAACTTTTTGGTCGGCCACAGGTCCTGAAGGCTCCCATGAATATGAGCTAAGAACAATATTTGAAATTATTCCTATGCCGTGGAGTTGGCCTTGTGAAGTCAACTACCATGAAGCCTTAGCTTTTTCCCAATGGAAAAAAGAAAAAGATCATCTCCATCAAATAAAGGGCTCCGAACTTCATTATCGTTTATTAACTGAAGCGGAATTTATAGCGCTAAGAGAAAAACGTCCTGATCCCGTTTTACAAAAGAAGCCTTATGCCTCTATGCAAACGCAGGGTGATTTAGTGTCTTTCAAGGAAAATTTTAATTTCGTGTGGGGATCGCCAAAGCCAACTGATGACTCTCTTTATGGAAACACTTGGCATTGGCTAATGGATCAATTCAATCCACTGCCAGGTTTTGAGGCTCATTTTCTATATGATGATTTTTCTACACCTTGTTTTGATGGCAAACATCAAATGATTTTAGGTGGCTCCTTTATGAGCTGTGGACACGAAGCCAGCCAATGGGCGAGATTTCACTTTCGTCCTCATTTCTATCAGCATTCAGGATTTAGAATGGCCCGTACGCTCGATGGAACAGTTGATAATGGAGCGACATATCTTTCTACATCAAAAGAATATGTTCATCCAAAAAGACAAAATGTTTTAGATCAGATGACTAAAGATAATTGGTGGAAAAATGTTGAGCAACCAC
>JAKLJM010000329.1 GCA_023151145.1 Bacteriovoracaceae bacterium
CGAACTAAATCTAAATGTTCCTTCTTTAAAAATCCTTCGCGATGAATAAAATTAAAATGACTTAGAAGTGCGTCATAAAAACCGTAAGTATTTAAGATGTAGCAAGGTTTTTGGTGATACTTTAACTGTGCCCACGTCAAAATCTCACACATCTCATCCAAAGTCCCCATTCCCCCAGGAATGGCCACGAAAGCATCTGAAAAATCATACATTAATTTTTTTCGCTCATGCATTCCTTGAACGACATGTTGCTCAGTTAAGCCACGGTGAATAATTTCTAAACTGGTTAAGCTCTCTGGAATCACGCCGATCACAATGCCTTTTTTATTTAAAACTTCATCGGCCACTTTTCCCATTAGACCTATAGAAGCCCCCCCATACACTAACCCAATTTGTCGCTGGGCCATTTTTTCTCCAAGCTCACTGGCAAGGGACAAATATTTGGGGTTTGTTCCTGAACTTGATCCACAAAAAACACATAATCGTTTCATCTTTATTGTTTCCTAAAAATATTTTTCAATTTCTGATTCTAAAATATTATTTCCCCCTTTTTTTAAATGAAAGAAATACTCTTGATTGCCATCTTTTCCAGCGATCCCACAAGGACCAAATCCCACAATGAAGAAATCTTGCTCTAAACCCCACTTCCATAATTCGAGAATAGCATTTTTTGCTAACAAAGCATCTTTCACAATTCCAGATTTATCCAAGCCTTTTGGTCCCACTTCAAATTGCGGTTTTACTAAAACGATGGCTTCACCATTTTCATTTAACAAATTCATCATTGGCACTAGCACCAATTTGAGGGAAATAAAGGACAAATCGGCCACCACCACATCAACCTTTTCAGGTAACTGATAGCCATTTTTAATATTAACACCTTCAAGATTTATGACTCGCGCATCTGCTCTCAAACTTGGATCCAATTGATCGTGTCCCACATCTAGAGCATATACTTTCTGGGCACCTGCTCTTAAGCAAAAATCCGTAAAACCACCCGTAGAAGCACCTACGTCGGCCATTATTTTGTCAGAAAAATTTATCTTAAAAAGTTCTGCTGCAGATTTTAATTTATAAGCTCCACGGGAAACGTAGATAATCTCTTTGCGTACTTCTAAATCTATAAGTTCAACTTCTTGAGAAGCTTTTTTCACTTGAACTTGGCGATAATAAACCACACCCTCATCAATGAGATCTTGAGCATGAGTTCTAGATTTAGCTAATTTTAATTCGGTAAGGGCTTTATCGACTCGCATATATTTTGCCGATAAGACTAAAATGGATGTGGGCTAATTCTGATTTCGACTTCTTCACCAGTCATATCTTGATACACGACTTTTTTTTCATTACCTAGATAAATATCTAGAGGTGGTTCATTTAAAGTCTTAACTATTTTTCCCTTTGGGTTGATGATATTTCCCTTAATTCTCACAAATCCTGACGGTCCATATTCTGAAGTTGAAGGAATAAATAACCCCATCAGCTCGACACGGTAACCACCTTTCATCGTCAAAGAAATCATCTCTTTTTCATCAACATGTTCAATACTATGCTTTTCATTAGATAAGAAAAAACCTTTTCCGATACCTTTTTTATAAATAATACCCAAATGTAGTGCAAGCTTTGCTTCAGAATTAAAAGCAAAAGTGAGCATCAGCATGGTCATAAATAAAGTGGAAAATTTTCTCATGTCTAAAGCTTACAGAGGGCGCACAGAGGAGTCAATTTCCAGTTTATTTTTTTCCCCAAGCGATTTTTGAAAAAAAGCCTCTTTTACTTTCAACGGATTGAAATCCGTGATCCGCCAGAGCTTTTTCTAATGGCCACTGGGTATAGGACTTATAAAATGGCTCATGATAATCAATGGGGAATCGACGAAGAGCTTCATGATAACGAGGTTCATCGTCCACCTGAATAGAATCTAAAATAATCAACGTCCCACCAGGTTTTAAGACTCGTTTCATTTCGGCCACAGCTTTCTCGCGTACCTCTTCTGGAATTTCGTGAAATAAAAACACGGAATAAACGATGTCGTAAGTTTCATCTTTAAAAGGCAATTCTTCTGCAGCTGCTTGCATAAAATCCACATTATCTAGATTGAGCTTTTCGCGCGCTTTCACTAAATAAGCATGACTTAGATCTGTTGCCGTTAAATGATTTTTGGTGAACGATTTTGCCACCATTTCTGTCGCGCGCCCAGTTCCGCAGGCAATTTCTAAAATTTTTTTCTGACTGTTTCCCATTGTGGCATCATGAATGACTGGAATCACCATTCTTCTCATGGCGTCCGCCGTCCCATTAAAAATAATTTCTACTTGATGATTGTACAATTCTGCCGAATCAGTTGAAAGATACCCATCAACCTGAAAATGAAAAGTTCGTTTGAAATAATCAGGGTATTTAGAAAGATCAATGCTTGGCTTAAATTTTTTGTGAGTTTTTTCTTTTCTAATTTTCGACATTTTCACGCCACTAGCGAGAATTTTAGAAAATCTAAAAAAATGAGTGGGCAAGGACTCAGGTTTTAAGAGTACCCAAGGAGAAATTTTCTCAATAAAAAGTTTAGCATCTTCTTCATACAAACTTTTTACATCGGCCATGAGAAATTCTTCTACCGCTTTATCACGATAGGGAGTTGGCACTTCTACTAGGGGAGAAAAGGCTTTAGAGACTCGATATAAACTTTCAAATTGTCCCATATAGAGGGCCGAACGAGTGAAAGCGTAAGCTAAGTAAGATTTTTTTTGTAGATCAGTAACCAGTGAATTTAAATTCGAAAGAATTGCCATAAATACCTCTATCACTAAAAATATCTATGCCCATTCTACCTCACTCCTCTATCAAATGAGGTGTAACTAAGCTTAGACAGCACACCAAACTCCAGAGAATAATTTCTCTGCTTTTCCACACAATTCTATCTTCGAAAAATCTTGGTTGAATTTTATCAATAACTTGCCGCCGGGAACTAAAATTTCAATTCCCTCGGTGATTCCATAGAACTTAGAAGCGGCAATCGCTACGGCCGTAGCCCCTGTCCCGCAGGCCAGAGTTTCATTCTCAACTCCGCGTTCATAGGTACGAACTTTAAGCGTTTTATCACCAACTCTTTCAAAAAAGTTAGCATTGGCACCTTCACTAAAAAGTGTGGAATAACGAATTTTTTTTCCTTCTTCAAAAACTGGAAATTGGTCAATATTT
>JAKLJM010000330.1 GCA_023151145.1 Bacteriovoracaceae bacterium
TTGCAACCATTTGAATGGTGTATGTAACTTCCATGAAAAACCTTTGATTAATTAAGTTAAGTAATACTAGCACTAATAAAACAAAATATAAGGGAAAGAATGGCCTGTATAAGCTTTGTGAAGCGCGCAGAAATTATCCGTTTGAAAAATTGGATGAGTCTGAGGGACTGGAGAAAATTGCCTAGTTCTAAGGCGTTATTTGTCCTCTTTGCCCGATAACGGTCATTATCGGGTAGAGATTATGGGCGAGGATTAGACCCTATTTTTCTGTTTTCTTTCCCAACAGTAGTTCAATTTTTCTTCGAATTCAACGAACGTAAACGGTTTCACCAGATGATCTTTTACATCTAATTGAACCAACATCATCAAATCATCAATACTATCTCGGCCTGTTACCACCATAATGGGAAGAGTTTTATAATCAGATGATTGTCGAAGTTTTTGGATAAGCTCAATACAATTGCCGTCTTGAAAGGCCCAATCTGTGACTAAGAATTGAATTTTTTGCTGCTGTAAAATTTCTGAAGTTTCTTTAAAAGAATATGCGGTATGGACAAATTTATGGCCTAGATTTTCTAATAATTCTTTAATCAATTTCACAATATCAGCTTGATCATCGGCCACCAAAAAATGAGTATCTTTTGGAATGTTTACTAATTGGCTTTGGTGATAACCGTATATTTTTGCTAATTCAAGTTTAAAATCTTCCATCGAAAATGGCTTCACTAATAAAGCGCCGATGCCGAATTCGGTGAAATCACTTTGAGATGAGACGTCATCGCGACCAGTGATTAATAAAATAGGAGTGGATTCATAGATTGAAGATGAGCGCAATTTTTTAACCAGACTCGCCCCTTCCCCATCCGGTAAAATCCAATCAATAACAAATAAATCAATTTTATGCAGTTTAATAATCTGCACGGCCGATTCTAAATCTAGGGCCTGAAAAATTTTACCTTTAAAACCAAAATTTTTTAATCCCATGGTGAGAACATCATTTAATTCGCGCGAATCTTCAATTACAAGAATTGATGTTTGTTCATCTACCTCAATACCTTCGGCCAACTGAATTGTCATGAAACACATCCTGTTTCTTCAAAAATTATCCGACAAAAACTTTCGGCATTATTTTTAGTATATCAACTTATTTAATATTATGTAGAATATTTAAAAGAATAGCACTTAATTTAACTTAAATATTTTTTAAGGAATGTCGATGTCGAAAGCATTGCAAATCACAGAAGATTTAAGGCCAGCTAAGAACTCTCCTAAAAACGTATTCACTAAACTTGCTGAAGAGTTCTTTAATAATTTTCAATCTGAACACACTCGTAAATCTTATCGAAAAGATGTTGAACAATTTTTTGAATATCTTAAACTTCGCCATACTGAGGTTCGTGATTTTACCGATATAGAAAGATTACATATTGTCTCCTATCGAAATTTTCTAACTGACGGCGACAAGGCACCTAAAACCATCAACCGTAAATTAGCAGCAGTCTCTAGCCTCTTTGATTTTTTAGTTGAAAAAAGCATTGTTCTCTACAATCCTTGCCAGTCCATCAAAAGACCAAGACATCAAGTGCTTCGTCCTACTAATGATTTAACAGACGAACAAATTCGTGCTCTTTTTCAATTGGTAGATCCTCTAAAAGATCATCAATTGTTGCATAAAGCAGTCATCTATTTACTCTTCACAACTGGAATCAGAAAAGCTGAGCTCATTAATTTAAAAATAAAAGATTACCGAGTAATTGATGGGATTCATACCATTGAAGTAAAGGCCAAGGGCTCAAAGATTCTAACAAAAGTTATCCATCCGGCCACCGCTCAAATTATGGATGAATATTTAATTTACTTAAAAATTGAAGCTGCAAAAGATCATGAAGAGCTTCACGCAGAAGATTGGTTTTTTAGACCGACAAAAAATCCTTTAGAACCAGGGCATCTGATTAAGCCACTTAATCCTAAGTCGGTGGACTATATTGTGAAATCTTGGTGCAAGAAAGCCGGCATTCACCACCGCATCTCTCCCCATTCAGCGCGTGCAAGCTATATTGGTTCGGCCTTAGATAACGGGGTAGATCTTTATAAAATTAGCCGTGATGTGGGACATGCTTCAGTTAAAACAACTGAAGAATACAACAAAAGAAAACAAAGAATTTCCGAATCCCCAGTGTGGGGACTCGGATTTATGAAAAAAGTTTCATCTGAAGAATAAAGAAAATTAGAAACAAGAATTTCCAGTAATCGCTTGATAAGCCGGTGGATTATTGAAATAAGCGTTCAATACGACACCAGGATCTTTAGCACAAAATCTTAAATGAATTGGTCCATCAAATAAACTATTAGTCATATTAGTTGAATCTTTGGCATTTAATTCAATGATAGCATTCACGGGAGATAATATATTTCTCATGGTCACCATGTTATGCCCACCTTTAGTATAGGCCGATCCTAAACCTAATGTTGGAACAGTTGAATTTGTCACTGTACCATTCCCAAAAATTCCATAGGTATTATTTCCCCAACATTTTCCGTTCCCGTTTGTAAGTCGCACGCAAGTATAGTTATTTCCTACGCTAAAATCTTCTACGGATTCTGCCAAACTAATGGCGACAGGAGTGTTGCGATTAGTAGATGTTCCATCTCCTAATTGAGAATCAGCATTAAATCCCCAACACTTTAATTCTTTAGAGCTTGTTAAGGCGCAAAAATGATCCGAATGTCCTTTGATACTTACAACATTCGAAAGACCAACGACGTCTGAACTTGAGGAAGGCATATTTTGACTGATTGAAGATCCGTTCCCAAGCTGTCCGGATAAACCACCACCCCAACATCTTACGTTTCCTGCTCCGTTATTTCTGATAATACAAATTGCTTGCTGACCAACTGCTAAACCCAGTGGATAAATTTCTGGTAGTCCCAAAACGTTAACAATACTAGATTGAGTCGCCACGTTCCCTATTCCTAATTGTCCATTAGCATTATTTCCCCAACATTTTAGAGATCCATCGGTCATCAATGCACAAGTTGTGTTGGCATATAAACCTGAAACAATTTTTTCAGCATTTGAAGAAATCGATGTCATTGCTGGAGAGTTTTGAGAAACAGGCGAGCCTATGCCTAATTGATGAGACGTTCCTTCTCCCCAACAACTAACGCTACCAATGTTATTGATAGCACAGGTA
>JAKLJM010000331.1 GCA_023151145.1 Bacteriovoracaceae bacterium
GTTAGTTAGAATTGGCATGAATTTGGTATATAAGTTCTCGACACCGATCTTAGAGATGATCGAGTACAAAAAGGGGTAAATTATGAAAGGATTCGTTTTAGCACTGTTACTGTCACTAGGCTTAAGTCTGGCCCTTAAAGCTAATGCAAGTGAAATCAAAGCTTCTGAAATCATTGGGATTACGACACATGAAGGTGATGTTTATTTAGCGAGAAAAATTAGTGACAAATTGGAAATTGCCGAAGGTTTAAAAACTGGTGAGCGTATCGAAATCAAGGGAGCTGTTATTTATCCTGAAGAAATCGCCCGCGTTCTTACCCGCAGCTTGACAACAGAGAAAATTGTTGAGAAAAAACCTAACCAATCGGACTTTAATTAAATGTCAAGATATATGTTTGGGGATCTGCCTCCCCAAAAGTCCTCCGAAAGGATAGTGTTTGTTGTTGTGTGAAGGGCCCAAATGATTTTGGGCCTTTTATTTTTTACGAGCGATAAAAGTCACGACTTCAAATCTTTCGACAACCCCATCTTCATAACTTTCTAAATGTAATCCAGGTTTCACAATAAAAATTTTAATTTCAAAACCAGCCTTTAAAATTTCATCTTCTAATTCATGAGCATATGGTAAATGAAACGAATCTGAGGCTTGAAAAGAATTTGTTCGAATAGTAGATTCCGCAACAAAAACACCATCAGCTCTTAATAAATTATAAATATTTTTAAAAGCAATAGCTCTGTCCGATTTATCTTTAATAAAATGGAGGGCATGTCCATCAAGAATAATATCTTGAGGAACTAAATCCCTTAAGGCTCCACTTGGAAACGAGAGCAATTCATTATTGGCAATATCTGCAACTATATAACTCACTTCACTTTGTGGAAAATGTGTTTTTGCCTTTTTAATGGCCACAAGAGAACAATCCACCGCCGTTTTGCTTATTTCATTACCTAAAATCGGCCATACTTCTAAAAGTGACTGAGTCCCACAGCCAATTTCAAGACAATTTTCAAGGACGATATCGTGGGTAATTAGATAAGGTTGGACTTCGTTTTTTAGGAATGAAAGCAAGCTAGGAGACAAAGTAAAGCTTTCTTGCTTCTTATGAAGTTGATTAAAAAGTTCAGCGTATTTACTCATATACAAAATACTATTCGTTAATCAATTAATTGGCCAATATATTCAAAATTTTCACGATCACGAAATAAACTTGCGGGAGAATTCCCCCATTCGTTTTGAGGAACATTTCCATTAAAAACTTTTTTCCAATAATCAAAATGTTTTTGATAAATAAGAATTTCTGGTTCAATTTTTTTTGATAATACCGTATTTAAAAGTTTTAAAATGAGTTCTGAACAATAAATTTTTTCTCTCCCCCATTGATCAACATTTTCCCACAGATATTGCCCATCAAAAGGTAGTCCTTCAAATTGTGCATGATAATTATTCACCAAGAGTTTAGATAAATTAAAAGTCATCAATTCTTTAGCACGCATTATACTAATTTTAGATTTTGGGGTTATAGGTTTTAAAAAATTTTGTAAACTCGTTTGATGAACTGAACCTAATGCTTGGGCGACAATTAATTCAGGACGAGTTGCAATGACAATCCCAGAATGCGAATAAGATTCACCTGTTTCAGATTCAATGTATCGACATTGCATACAATTGAGTGAAATTAAAATGACATCACCTACTTTTAAATGATGAGGAAAAACGACTTCCTCTGCTAATGTAAAAGGAGATTGAAGTAATAAAAAAAGAAAAACTGCTTTAAAGTAATGAAGTAATCTAGTCATAGAATGGGATTTAAGCTTAAAGCCTCAAAGTGGCAACAAGAATTGGCACAAAGAAACTGAAAAGTGGTCGATTTTTTAGATTTAACCTATTAATAATTAAAGAAAGCACAACACTTGGGCGAAAAGAATTCTAGAGATAATGAATATTTAACTAAAATAAGAATTATGAAAAAATTAATCACATCCTCCCTTTTTATTTTTACGCTGTTGTTTAATTCAACTGCTTTTGCAGAACTTTCTGAAAACGATCCCTATTTAGCTAAACAAAAAGAAGAATGTGCCAAACGATCTAATAAAACTTGGGATACCGAAAGAAACCGTTGTATTGAAAAAGTTGAAAATAAAGAAATGCGAAAAGCCGAAAAAGATGCTGGAGATAAATGTTTAGCCATCACCGATTTATCAGCTCGAAAACAATGTTTTATTGATCATGCAAGAACTAAAGCCAATGGCATGAATACAGAACACAAAGCTTCCGGACTAAAAAATATGGAATCAATGATCAACCATGCCTATACGGTCTTAGCCGCAATTCAAATGGCTGTTGGCAGTGGCTCTAGTAATTGTACTTCTCGTACCATCTTTGGAGCAACTTCCCTAGTTGGTTCTTTATCTGACATTTATTTGAAAGTTCAAGCAAAGAAAAAAATGAAAGAACTTCAAGATAAATACAAAATTGACACATCGACTGGAAGACATGATGCTCAAGTAAAAGCTCTTGAGTACTTAAAAGAAGAACAAGATACTCTTGCAGATTTAGCGTCGAAAGAACAAAAACGTCACATGATTATGATGGCCGGTTTTGGTGTCGCATTGGGTTTTACACTTTATGAAGGCTGGTCTACTCCCGCTTGCACAGGGGAACCTGGGACAGATAAAGTTGCACCCGAGGAGAAAAAATTATTTTCCGGTGATCCAATGGAAAATAAGGCATAAATATGAAAAATTTAAATCATCTTATTGTCTCATTTTTTGTAACCTTATTTTCAATTCATACAGGTATTGCCAATGCTGCTGCGATTGCTTCCGTCAGCAGCTTAAATACTGCTAATTCGGCCCTTTCAAACTCATTGAGCTCATTAAGTACTGGCTCTAACGTTGCCGGACAAGCTGCCGTTTCCAATGTTGCAGGAAAAGCCGCGGTGGAAAGTACTACTAAAGCGGCAAGTGGTGGGTTAAAAGAATCTGTAAGTAAATTTACCGATAAATTGAGCACTCCAATGGGAGTGGGAATAATGTCTACAATCGCTGTTGGAATGAACACCATTCTTTATCAAGCTGCATCTGAGCAAGAAGCTGAAAGCAAAGCGAATAGCAAAAAAATTGAAGAAATGATCAAAGCGTACAAAGACACATTTAAAGACTACTGTCCAAAT
>JAKLJM010000332.1 GCA_023151145.1 Bacteriovoracaceae bacterium
ATTATTTAGAAATCGCAGGTCTTAAGGAAGATGTTGAAAATTTTCCAGATAAACTTGACACTGCTCTTGGAGAGTGGGGAATAAATTTATCAGGTGGTCAAAAACAACGCTTAACACTGGCAAGAGCATTGGCCAAAAAGCCAGATTTACTGTTTTTAGATGATTGTCTATCAGCGGTTGATACTTTGACAGAAGAGAGAATTTTGAAAAATTTAAATTTGTATTTAAAAGATACAACTCTTGTTTGGGTGGCCCACCGACAAAGTACTTTAAAGTATTGTACTCATGTCATTAAGTTAGGCGAGCGAGGAGTTTAAGTATGTTTAAAAGAACAAAAGCTCATCGTCATGAGAAAGCCCAAGAAAAATTAAATCTTAAACTACAAACCGACATTCAGGTTTTAAAAAAGCAATATCTGTTGGCCGATGAACAAGATGATTCTAGAATTAAAGAGAAAGGAATTGGTGATAAACAAAGTTTTAAAATTCTTCTCTCATTCGCAGCGCCCTTTAAATTTCAAATTCTCACAGCACTTTTTATTATTTTTTTAAGTTCAGGATTTGCCATTTATTCTGCCAAATTAATGGGGGTACTCGTTGAAAAAGGATTAATGGTTAAAGATACTAAAGCTTCACTAACTTATTCAGCACTGATTATTCTTTGTGAAGCACTGAGTATTTTTCTTATTTGGCGAGGGCGTTTACTTTTAAGCCGCCAAGCGAGCAACGTGGTTTTACTCATTCGTGAAAGACTTTTTCATAAACTTCAGCTTTTACCTCTAACATATTACGATCGTCAGCCCCAAGGGCGAGTGGTGACGAGAATCTCTCACGATGTTGAGGGGATTGAAGAATTTTTTACATCGAGTTTAGGTAATTTACTCTCGGCCACTATCATGACATTTCTTGCTTTAACGGCCATGGTTTTGTCAGATTTTAAACTTGGTTCAATCATGTTTTTGGCGACGTTACCTTCGCTATTTTTAATGTTTAAGAGCAAAGATTTTTTAAGAAATTCTAATCGTAGAGTTTCTAAATTTTCATCGGCAATAAATGCTAAACTATCAGAGTTTTTAAATGGTATCGATGTCATTAGAGCTTATGGTTTAGAAAAATGGTCGATGCGAGAATATAATCAATCAGTTGATCAATATCTCTATGCTCAGTTAAAAGGCAACGTGCTTTTTGCTTGGAGTATGCCAACCATTTCTTTTTTCGCCACTGTTCCACTCATTGGTTTAGTTTGGTTTGGCGGCTTAGATATTATGGCCGGTACGATGACTCTTGGGTTATTTGTTTCTTTCGTTCGTTATTATGATCGTTTTTCAAATCCGATTATGCTTTTATCGCGAGAAATTCATGTTGTTCAACAAGCTTTTACAAGCACTGAGCGAGTGATGAGTTTTTTATCTGAACCTGATGAAAATTCAACTTTAGGAAAAAATGGAACTTTGATTTTAGATGGAAAAGAGAATCGACTTGGTGGTGATATTAAGTTTGAAAATGTTTGGATGAGTTATCAAAATGAAGATTGGATTTTAAAAAATTTAAGTTTTCATATTAAAAGTGGTGAAAAAATTGGATTAGTCGGAAAAACAGGTTGTGGAAAAAGCTCTACGGTTTCACTCATCACTCGTTTATATGATTTTCAACAGGGGCAAATTTACTTAGATGATATCCCACTTCGCTTATATGACCGTAATGCTCTTCGTGAACAAATTGGATTCGTGGCCCAAGATGCTGTTATTTTTAAAGGTTCCTTACGAGAAAATTTAGCTGGTGGGGGGGTCTTATCGGATTTTGAAATTATAGAAGCTTGTAAAACAACAGGGCTTTTAATGGCATTAGGACATGATTATTTTGATTTGAACAAAGAAATACTCGAAGGTGGAGTAAATCTCTCTGTTGGTGAAAGACAATTGTTGGCGCTCACGCGAGTTCTCTTAAAAAATCCATCTATTTTAGTTTTAGATGAAGCGACAGCAAATATTGATCCTCATTACGAAGTTATTATACAAAATGCCGTTTATAAAATGATGGACCAGAGAACTTGTCTAATGATTGCGCATCGTTTAGATACGCTAAAAGATTGTGATCGCATTTTTGTTTTTCATGAGGGTCAATTAGTTGAGCATGGAAGTTTAGACGAGTTGATGTTAAAGAAAGAGTTTTTTTATAAACTACACCACGCTCAAGATTTTCAACATTAAAAAATTCACTTAAATTTTGTTTATGGTCATCCGAAGAGATGACCATGAAAAAAATAAATCATCCAGAACTTAACAAATTATTTACTCAAATGGTTTCATCTCTTAGTCAGAATGAAAAAGATTTTTTTGAAAGTCAAAATTTTCAAAATTTTTTTAGAGACTTAGATGTATTGCTTTTAAGTAAAGATCAAGAATTAAATCATTTACGTCCTGTGATCGATGTTATTCCTAATACAATTTCTTGGATAAAAAAAGATTTAACTTATGTTGGTGTGAATCAAGCACTGGCACAAATGTGTGACTTACGTCCTGAAGATTTTGTCGGGAAATTCGTAGGATTTCACAGTAATGATAAAATGATTTTTGAATTTGCGTATGATTTATTTCACGGAAGCCAAAGATCTTTAGTTAAACGAATTGAAAGTAAGATTGCCGATCGTGAGAAAATCTTTCTCTTAATCGGCTCTTTGTTAGAGAACGATGAAGCGATTATTACAGGGGTTGATGTTACGGAGTTAGAGGGATTAAAAAACCAAGTTCAATTTAATGAAAAGCTTGTAACATTAGGAGAGTTATTTGCGGGAATTGTTCACGATATGAATAATCCTTTAACGTTAATTGAAGGACATATTTTTCGCATAAAAAAACTTTACCCAAATGAAGCTGCCTTACATGAATCATTAGATAAAGTTTCATTGTCGGTCAAAAAGATTTCAAAACTCACGAAGTCAGTGAGAATTTTTGCACGTAATGAAAGTGGAAAAGGGGATTTTCAAGAGAAGTTAAATACTTTATTTGAAGAGGCCTTAGCGATGCTTGAGCATCGTTTAATGCAGTTTCAAGTAGACATTGATCCTCAGTTTAAGAATTTTCTTATTCAAGGAAATTGCACAGAATTTTTTCGTGTCTTCTTAAATTTATTGAGTAATTCGGTCGATGCTCTTCAAG